>JAYTVF010000055.1:0-7995 GCA_043744155.1 Acidimicrobiia bacterium
TTATCGCTGAGCGAGCTCTGACTGCCGCTCTGGCATCGCAGGCAGTGCCCATCTCGACCTTCTCGGCTGTTCGACCGTGGGGTGAACTCGCCATCGCTAGGGCGTTCGCGACCCGGCCCGAGCTGTTCGGTCGCATCATGAGCTGCAACCGAGCCTTTGTCCGCGATACAGCACTACGGTCCGCGGGCTGGTGCGGGCAATGCGCGAAATGCCGATTTGTATACCTGACTCTGGCGCCGTTCAGCACGCCGGCTGCACTGTCAGCGATGTTCGGTCGAGACTTGCTGGCTTCGGCCGATCCGGCGGACAGCATCGGTTTCGAGGCCCTCCTCCAGACCGAGCGCCCGTTCGACTGTGTCGGCGAGGTCGGCGAGGCGCAGTTGGCTGTCGCACTACTGGTGTCGTCACAGGAGTGGTCGGATCATGCCGTTGTCCGTGCACTGTTCCCGCTGGTGCCCAGATTAGATGTGACTGGTATGGCCGCGTCGCTTGCGGAGAACCCTGACCACGAGGTTCCTGCCGACATCCTCACTGCGATGCGGGCAGCGTTCGTGTGACTGGTTCCGCATCGTGATGAGGTTGTCCGATTTGGTCGACAAACGCCTGGTCATCTGGGGTGCGGGGCTTGACGGCGCCGCGGCGGTCGGGCAATTGGCGCCGGCGAACCAGGTGCATCTCGTCGTAGATGACCCCGAGACCAACGCTGTGGCCCAAGATCTCGCCAATCGGTACGGTGTTGCGCTCTCATCTCCGACGGAAGTCCTGCTCGCCGCCCAAGATCTGATCATTCGAGCGCCCGGGGTATCCCGATACCGCCCGGAAATCATGCGGGCTGCGCAGGCGGGCGTACCGTCGTCGAACCTGGCCGCTCTCTGGATGGCCGATGACCATGCAGGCTGCGTCATCGCCATTACCGGCACAAAGGGCAAGAGCACGACGTCACATCTCGCCCATCTTCTCCTTGTTGCGGCCGGCTTACCCGCTGATTTGGGCGGCAACATCGGTGTTCCGGTCCTGGATCTGGATGAGACGTCGTCCTTCCTCGTCGTTGAGATCTCCAGCTATATGGCCGCGGACATGGAACGATCTCCTGACGTTGGCGTGCTCACCAACCTCGGTGAGGATCATCTCCCGTGGCACGGTTCCGTCGCCCGCTATCAGGCTGACAAACTCAACCTGTTCTCGCATGACCGGCTGCGCACTCTGGTGGTGTCTGGATCTGATGCTCCCGCCCTCGCCGCTACCGAGGGTTACCGGCAACGAAAACTCAGCGGCGTTGCGCTGCACCAAGCTCGACCGGGAGATCACTGCGGACTGCCCGGGTGGTTGGTCGACGGCGACGAGATCTGTTCAGGCAATCGGGCGGTGTCGCTCGACGGCAGTCCCCTGGCCCGCCACCACTTTGCCCTTGACCTCTGCGCCGCGCTCACTGCGGTGGAGGCTGCCGCCGGTTCACCTGTGGCCACCGTGGCCGTCGAGCACGTCGTGGCGAACTATCGCACGCTTCCCTCGCGCCTTGAGCCCATCGCCATCGTTGACGACATCGAATACATCGACGACGCGTTGGCCAGCAACCCCTTTGGTGCGTGCGCCGCGCTGGCCGCCTATTTACATCGGCCGGTTGTGCTCATCCTCGGCGGGGCAGATCGCGGCGTTGACCTTTCACCACTTGTGGCTGCGATCAAGGAGCACTGTGCACCGGTGCAGGTCGTTTTGTTCTCCGAAACCGCGTTCCGATTCGCACGCGAGTTAACGGTGGCCGATGTCCGGTACGAGGTTCACCCAGCAGATGATGTGGCCGGGGCGGTCCACCTCGCCCGCCAACTGGCTGAACCAGGCGCGGTTGTATTGTTCTCGCCCGCGGTGCCAACTCCGGGTGCCCTTGGTAATTACCGAGACCGCAGCGCCGCATTCAAATTCGCGGTCGCCCATCTTTAGGCCAGATGCCGTGCCGCCTGCCGCGGCTTAGCCGAGGCTGAGAGTGCCATTGCGCAGCGTCATGGTCGCCTGATAGAGCCGCGGCGGGCAGCCCTTCCCATTCGGCATCGTCATTTTGAATGGAACCGGGCCTTCGTATCGGACGAGGTCGACCGTGACGACGTGCGACTTGTCCGATTCGTGCACCTCGTCGAATCGAGCCATAACCTCACCGTTGGCGGCTGGAATTGTGGCTTGGCACCCGCCATCGAGGCATACCTGAGCGGCGGAGTCGCCTCGCACGGTGATGCCGCTATAGCCACCGATGGCTGTACATACGGTGGTGGTCGGGGATGAGAGCGACGACGCGCACCCGGCGAGGACGCACAGCATCACGCCCGCAGCACATCGCATCAGAAGTAGATGATTTGCTCGGCCTTGGCTTCGGCCGCGTCGAGGTCGTCGGTGTATGCGCCGGTGGAAAGGTATTTCCAACCACCGTCGCAGACGATGAAGACGATGACGCCTTCGTCGATCTCCGAGGCGACCTTGGCGGCACCGGCCATGGCCGCGCCTGCGGAGATGCCGGCGAAGATGCCGCATTCTCCGACCAAGCGGCGGGTCCATTCCAGCGACTCCCGGGGGCGAACGACGCGCTTGCGGTCGAGCAGTTCAAGGCCGTGCCAGTGGTCAAAGATGGGCGGAACGTAGCCTTCGTCGAGGTTTCTCAGACCCTCCACTCGCTCACCGAGCGGCGGTTCGATGGAAATCAGCTTGATCGAAGGGTTCTGTTCTTTTAGGTACTTTCCGGTGCCCATCAGCGTGCCCGAGGTACCGAGGCCGGCCACAAAGTGGGTAATTTCGGGGCAGTCACGCCATATTTCGGGGCCGGTTCCCTCGTAGTGGGCTCGCGGGTTGGCATCGTTGGCGTACTGGTAGAGGAACGCCCATTCGGGGTGGGCGCCGGCCATTGCCTTGGCTCGGGCGACGGCCCCGTTGGAGCCTTCCGCACCCGGCGTGAGAATTACCTCGGCTCCGAACACCTCAAGCATCTGGCGGCGCTCAATGGACACGCTTTCGGGCATCAAAATCTTGATCGGATAGCCGCGTAGCTGCGCAATGGCGGCCAGGGCGATGCCGGTGTTCCCCGACGAAGGCTCGATGATTGTCTGACCCGGGGAGAGTTGACCGTTCTTCTCAGCCGATTCGATCATCGTTTTCGCGATGCGGTCCTTTACCGAGCCGAACGGGTTCTGCATCTCCATCTTGCCCAGAATTCGCACGTTGGCGTTCGGCGAAAGATTGCTCACATCCACCAACGGGGTGTTCCCGATCATGTCCATGACGTTTTCGTAGATAGGCATCACGCCTCCTGGTCCAGCAAATCCCGAGTTATATGATCGGAATTCTACCCTACTGTCCGCAAAAGCCCTCCCCCGTCGAGACCAACTGGCGAAGACACCTACAGGGTCGACCACAGATCCCGCACCGCACCGCACCACGACACGACACGACACGACACGACACGACACGACACGAACCGGCACGACACGAACCGGCACGACACGACACGAACCGGCACGACACGAACCGGCACTGATACCAATCGGCGCCCGCAGACGACTCGGGACGGCTAGTTTGCCTCTGCGTCGGCGCCGACCAGAACCCCAGCCGAGTCTGGTGCGCCAGCATGTCGAATCGTCTGCACTGTCCTACCTCGGCGAATGTCATCGGCATCGGCGAGCACCGTACGGTTCCGTCCAGCCCCCTTGGCTCGGTACAACGCAGCATCGGCGATACGTACCATGCTCGAAAGGTCGCTGGCGTCGGATGAATGGCAGATACCAAAGCTGGCGGTGAAGGCCGGAACCGTCCCCGATGAACATTCGTAGCCCAACTCGACGACCAAGCGCTCCAATGCGGCCGCGGCCTCGTCAGCCGAGTTGGCAGTGATAGCGAACACAAACTCTTCACCGCCGTAGCGGGCGACCACGTCGCTGCCCCGCAGACCGGCCTTGGCCAGCGAAGCAAACAGCCGCAAGGCTCTATCACCAGTGTCATGGCCAAAGGTGTCATTCAGTAGTTTGAAGTGGTCGAGGTCGGCGATGGCGATCGCCATCGGGGCACCAGCGCTAAGTTGCTCTGTAACGGTGTCTTCGAAGGCACGGCGGTTCAAAAGCCCGGTGAGGCCGTCAGTTGCTGCCTGCAATTGGGCCCGATCGAAGGCGCGGACAGTACCGATACGCGAGCCGACTGCGGTGGCCAAATGGGTGAGCCGTTCGACGACCGCTGGTTCTGGGAGCCCTGCCGGCCCGGTCGAATGCAAGACGCCGATGGCTCGACCCATAAACGTCACCGGTACGCAGACAGCGCCGATCTCGTGAGGCGCACGTTCGGTCAAGCGAGGGCAGGCGTTGAGTGCGTCGCTTGACGGGTACGTTTGTGGCTGACCGTGCCGGACGGCCGGGCACGCCCAAGGCGAACCGACACCGCAACCCGGGCTGCCGGCGGTCGGGTTGGCGCTGACATGACGCAGGTGGGCTCGGCTGGAATCAGCCAGCAATAGTTCGGCAGGGCGATCAGGAAGAAGAATACCGAATGCCCGCGACATCGAGGAGCAGACGTCCGCCTCGTCCTCGGCCAGATCAAGCATCTCGTCCAATTGTGAGCGCATGACCTCACGGTCGGCCTCGGCCTGCAACGTTCGTACGGTTCCATCGAGGTGGTCAGCCATCGTATTGAACGAGCGTCCAAGCGCAGCCAACTCGTCATGACCGCGAACGTCGGCGCGGGCCGTCAACTCACCTTTCGCGAGTCGCTCGGCCAGGGACGAAAGCCGATTTATGTGCCGCAGGAGCCACAGGGAGAGCGAAAGCATCGCGCCACCAATGGCGAGTAGCGCTCCGATCGCCAGGGCCAGGATCAGCCAGCGGCTGGATTCTGTCTGGCTCGAAATACCCGCGTCAGCGGCTTCTCTGGCCCCATCCATCGCAGATGTGATGCTGGCGAGCTCTGCTTCCATCGCGAGGAACGCCTGATCGAATGCTTCGTAATCGGCTTCAGTGGTGGCCCCCCGAGCAGCTCCATCAACGACACGAGTGGCCATGGCACTGTATGCAATGGCCTCTGATTGCGCGTGGGCCAGTCGGGCCACGAGTTCGGTGGAGAGCCCAGCCGTAGCGGCCGCTTGAAGGTCGAGCAGCATTCGCTGCGTGTCGTTGTGTACGGCAACCCAAGCGGCAAGCCACTGGGCATCTCGAGATTTCAGGGAGGCGACGGCAGACGCGAGAACGTTGGCTCGGATGGAGTCGTGCATCATATCTGTGTCCTGCAGGGCACGTTGCCCACGAGCCAGACGAGCGGCGCCACTCGACGGATCACTGAATTTGGCGACCTGCCGCGACGCCATCAGGGCCACACCTGTGACCACGATCACCGCCACGATCCCCATACTCGCCATCCGCCAAGCCAGGCGAAACCGGCTTCCGACTGCGTTCGAAGTCTGCACGGGAATCGGATCGGCAGCGACGCACTTGCCTGTGATGGTTTGGGCGTTACTTGAGGCAAGAACGATCCTCGGCCGCGCTATTCGATGGCGAGTTGTACCGGCTCCTCTTCAACCGTGCCGTTGGTGAGGTAGTAGCTACGCACGACGGGGCTGTCCCGCTTCAAGCTGACGATCAGGTAGTGCCACGAAGGATCCGGCGCCTGGTTGATGTCGGTCGGGCTCGGGTAGGCCTCGGTGTGGGTGTGGCTGTGCATCACGCCGATGATTTCCAGACCCCGATCTTCGGCGTCAAGCTCGGCCCTCAGGTGTTCGCGACCGTCGATTGCATACACCTTGGCCGAGGCGGCAACGTTGGTGCACGGGTAGAACGAGAACACGGCGCCTGTCGTCGGATCACCACCCAGCAGGCCGCACGCCTCCAACGGATACTGGTCGTAGGCCAGGGCAACCATGCGCATATGAATGTCGGATGTGATTCGCAGCATCGGGCCCCGACGGTACCCGATACCCTGGGTGTCGTTATGTCTGCACCCGCAACCAGGCCCGTGGCTACCAATCGCAAAGCGCGCCACGAGTTCATGATTCTCGATGTGTTCGAAGCCGGCATGGTGCTGATGGGCTCGGAGGTGAAGAGCCTGCGAGACGGTCATATCCAACTGGTAGACGCCTACGCCCGCATCGAGGGCCGAGGTGAGGTGTGGCTCGATGGTGTGAACATCGCGCCGTACAGCCGGGCGCAGGGATTTGGTGCGCACATGCCCGAGCGTCGGCGGCGGTTGCTGCTGCACAAGAACGAGATCGAGCGGCTACGCCATCGCATCAACATCGAGCGGCTCACCCTGGTGCCGTTGTCGATCTACTTCAAAGATGGTCGAGCCAAGGTCGAGTTGGCCCTGTGCAAAGGCCGCACCAAGAGCGACAAACGCCAGGCGATGGCCGAGCGAGATTCGAAGGCAGAGATCGCCAAGGCCATGGGCCGGCAGCGCAAAGGTATGGATCGTTAGCTGAGTCGTCCGGCCCGTCGCGACCGGTTGAGCTTTTGACTGGCCATTAAAGTGGAAGACTTGCTACATGCCGAACATTGACGACGTCTTGAACCTAATGCGTAGCCAAATCGGCAAGCCCTACCGGTTCGGGGCGCCTGTGAGTCTCAATGACCCAAATCCACCGGCGTTCGATTGCTCTGCGTTGATCTACTGGGCCTGCGGTCGGGCTGGCGCTACGCCGCTGCTGCCACGGGTCAGCATGTTCCAGCATCAGTCATTTATCGACAATGGCACCCTTTTAGGCGATATCCGCACCGATCCTGGGGTGGTGGGGCGAACCCTGGCCATCCGGGGCGCCATCATCATCCGGACCGTGCTGGCGGATGGGCGCACGCCGTGCGATCCGGCCCAGGGCAGTGCCAGCCGGTCGCATATCGCGATCAGCATGGGCGACGGCACCATCCTTGAGGCGCAGCAAACGGGCAAGCCGGTCGGCATCTACTCCGCCAACCCGCAGTTGCGTCTGTGGACCGCCGGCGGGCGATTGCCCGGCGTGAACTACGGCGGCGGCGGGTTGCCCGGCAATGCCCACGCCCGCCTTGGCCGACCCCACCTGCTGCACGACTTCCGCACCGACGCCAAGAATTATCGTGGGGCCGACCGCATGAATTGGGTGTCTCGTATGCAGCAACTGCTCATCGAGCGTGGCTTGCTCAACATCGCAGCGCCCACGGGATTCTTCCGTGATCTCAGCCAGAACGCCCTGTTGGCCTTTCAGCGTGACGTCGCTAACAATCATCAAGGTGGGTTCGCTGTCGACGCTGATTGCGGCCCGCAGACGTGGGGGTGGCTGTTGTACCTCACCGGCCACGGACTCGAGGAGTAGGTCCGCCACAATTGCCCGCTCGGCCGCGATGAGCGGCCTAGCGTGCACGCGATGAAGAACCACTCGTACGCGATTGACCTACGTTGGACGGGTAACACCGGTACCGGAACCTCGTCATATCGTACCTTCGAGCGCGCTCACGAGCTGAGTGCTCCGGGCAAGATGCCAATCGCAGGGTCGTCGGATCCGGCCTTTCGAGGGGACGCCACCTGCTGGAATCCTGAAGAACTGTTGGTCGCATCACTCAGCCAATGCCACATGCTGTGGTACCTGCATCTGTGCACCATGGCCAACGTGGTCGTCACCGCGTACGAGGATCACCCGACCGGAGTGATGATCGAGCACGACGACGGCTCCGGGCAGTTCAACGTTGTGACGCTGAACCCCGTCGTCACCGTCGCTGCTGCTTCCATGGTGGAGGCCGCCATCGCGCTGCATCATGAGGTGCACAACTACTGCTTCATCGCACGATCGGTGTGGTTCCCGGTGGGCGTCTCGCCCTCGGTCGGGGTCAGCTAAGCCGAGTCGCTTTGGCGTGTCTCAAGAATCGGGCGACGCTCGGGCGTCGGAGGCGCTAGAGTCGGAAGTCCTACGCAACATCTACGGGGCTGACCGGTTTCGACATCAGTTTCTTTGGACGAGCGTGCGACCCGAGTTGCTCAGACTCGCTAAACGGGGCAAAAAACAGAATTGCCAAC
>JAYTVF010000056.1:0-2426 GCA_043744155.1 Acidimicrobiia bacterium
CGCGGCAATCAACGAGTCAGTGAAGCCGCCAGGAACGGTTGAGGCCACCGCTGCGTGGCGACTCAGCGCAGCGATGACAAGGCTGCCGGCCAGCAACGATAGGGCGACGACAAGACGACTTGACCTCATGGGGACCTCCAACCTTTTTCGACCAACGTGTGCCCGAGGCTATCGTTGTCTGGTTGCCGAGAAGGCGTCGGCGTGTTCACACGCCGTTCACATAAAAGCAACTGACGCGAAACAGCGTTTTGCAAGCCTCTTAGCCGATACCGACATCTGGGCGCGTGCCCGAAGATAGAACCACCCGAGGAGAACCCCGTGGCATACCAAGCTGAGTACATCTGGATCGACGGCACCGTGCCGACGCCACTGCTCCGCAACAAGACCCGCATTTTGGCCGACGATGCCACCCCCGGCATCTGGGGGTTCGATGGCTCGTCGACCAACCAGGCGCCCGGCGACAAGAGCGATTGCGTGCTCAAGCCGGTCTTCCAGTGCCCGGATCCCATCCGCGGTGGTGACAACATTCTGGTGCTTTGCGAGGTCATGCTGATCGACGGCAAGCCGCACTCGACCAACACCCGTGCTGCGTGTGTGAAGGCCGCCAAGAAGTACGCCAAGCACGAGTCGTGGTTCGGTATCGAGCAGGAGTACACCATGCTCAAGCTCAATGGCCGCCCTTACGGCTTCCCCGAAGAGGGCTACCCGGGACCGCAGGGTCCGTACTACTGCGGCGTCGGCGCTGGCCGTGTCGTTGGCCGTGACATCGTTGAGATGCATACCGAGGCCTGCATCGATGCCGGCATCCTCATCGGCGGCACCAACGCCGAAGTGATGCCCGGCCAGTGGGAATTCCAGGTCGGCCCGCTTGGACCGGTCGAGATCGGGGACCACCTCACTATCGCCCGTTGGCTGCTCAACCGCATCGCCGAAGATTTCGACGTAGTCATCTCGCTCGACGCAAAGCCCGAAAAGGGTGACTGGAACGGCGCTGGTGGCCACACCAACTTCTCCACCAAGGGCATGCGCGAGGACGGCGGCATCGCCGTCATCCACAAGGCCTGCGAGGCGCTGAGCAAGAAGGTGCTCGAGCACGTCAATAACTACGGGCACGACATCCAGAGCCGCCTCACCGGCAAGCACGAGACCGCCCCCTGGAACAAGTTCAGCTACGGCATCAGCGACCGTGGTTCGTCGGTTCGTATCCCTTGGCAGGTGGGCATCGACGGCAAGGGTTACATGGAAGACCGTCGCCCCAACGCCAACATGGACCCGTACACCGTGGCCCGTCTCCTCGTCGAAACCATCTGCAGCGCACTTTAAGTACCCGATTCACCGGAAGGGGTGCCGTCATCTCACTGAGGTGACGGCGCCCCTTCGCCGTTTTCCGCCCGCAGCGCGTCCGGAGCGCGTCCGGAGCGGCAGTGTCACCTCGTTGCGACAGCGCGGGACTTCGCTACGTCCGGCGCGGCCTTCAACAGCCAAGCACGCGCAAACCAAGGGAGCGATCGGCTTGCCCTTGTCCCAGGTCAAACGTTGCGAAGCCGAGCGATTCGATCAAGAGACGTCGCGCCGAGGCCAAATGGATGGCGTCGAGCGAACGAACGCCGAGAGTTTCCCCGATCGTGGCTTCTTCGACAAAAGACCTCGCGACTCATCCCGGAAGCGAAGAGAGGGTGCGCCAGAGGGCGGGGTAGCTGGGGTATTCGAGCTGGTCAGAGACGTAGCCACTGGCGATAAGGGCGCGGTGATAGCGGGGTAGGTTGCGCATAGGGACACCGATGTCGCAATGATGAGCCAGGTGCCATCCGATCCAATACGGCACCAAGATGCTGCGGGCCAGACAGTGCTGGGTAACCGAGTGGGTGGTCTCCCGCCGATCCTTGGATTGCTGCATTCCTCCGTGTTCGGCAATGGACCGTAGGCGGTTGATCACCCGCCAGACGGTGAGGTACGGCACCAACCACAATAGCCAATAGACCAGCGGATACCCGGCCAACGCCGAGATGATCGCCAGGGCCAGGTGCATCGCATATGTGCGGATCACGGCCTGCTTGGCCGCCTTATCCGGGCGACGCAGTGCCCTGGCCTGGGCCACCATCAGCTTGTAACCGGTCTGCCCTGTCACATCCCGGATGAGTTTGCGGCGTAGCGAATCGCGAGTGATCGGGTAGCCACGGTACAGCGGAATGTCTGGCTCCTCAGGTCCGAACTCCTCCCGGTGATGGGCCATGTGGATGCGACGGTAGCGGTCGGTGTTGGCGAAGGTCGGGTACCCGAGTAACCAGCGACCGGCCCAATCGTTCAGTGCCTTGTTTCGGAACAGCAGTCGATGCGCAGCCTCGTGCATCAGCGCCGCCATTTGGGCGTGCGCTCGACCCATCAGTACGAACGCTGGGATCCAAACGAGTGGATTGTGCAGGCCG
>JAYTVF010000057.1:0-7943 GCA_043744155.1 Acidimicrobiia bacterium
GATCGCAAGGTCGAGTCTGCTCGCAAGGCTGTGGCCCTATTGAATCCCGACGTGAAGGTGAACGCCTACGACACCCGCCTGTCGGCGGACAACGTGATGGAGATCTTGGCCGGGTACGACGTCATCATCGACGGCGCCGACAACTTCCCGAGCCGGTATCTGCTCAATGATGCGTCGTTGAAGCTCAAGATCCCCGTCGTGCACGGCTCGATCTTCCGGTTCGAGGGCCAGGCGACCGTTTTCAATCCCTATGTGGGTCCGTGCTACCGCTGCATGATCCCTGAGCCACCTCCCGCTGAACTGGCCCCGAGCTGCGCCGAGGCTGGGGTGCTCGGCGTGCTGCCAGGCATCATCGGTTCGATCCAGGCGCTCGAGGCCGTGAAAATACTTCTCGGTATCGGTGACACCTTGCAGGGGCGCCTCTTGGCGTATGACTCGCTCGAGCAGAGCTTCCGCACGTTCAAAGTGAACCGCGATCCATCCTGCCCTGCATGTTCGATCGATCCGGCCGATATCGTCATCGCCGAATACGACGAATATTGCATGCCTCACCGCCACGGATGAGGTAACCCTCCTGGTCACAGACGTGCACGCCGACTGAGTTCAGAATCAGTCAAGTCGCTTATCTCGGCCGAAATTCTGCCGATGTAGTCGAGGTATGGGACCCGACACTCACAGGCAGGGATGATGGCCAAGACTCGTCACGCCGCGCCAGCTGAGGTGGGGGCCGACGCGATCGCGCGCGCCGGGCTCACTGTGATTGCCGCCAATGAAGTCGACAAGCGTGAAGCCCTTCAGGTGTTCGGCGAAACCGAAGGCGACTTCTCCGTCTGCGAGCTAGTGGCCAATGACGATGTTCCTCACCCCGTGCTGGACAACGTGGCCATCGCAAGGCTGACCCAACGTCAAATGGCCGTGCACGATGCACGGGTTGCACTGCAGGTTGCGCAAGCCAGCTTCGAGGAAGCAACCGAAGGCCTCAAGCGTCGGGAGGAAGCCTCGGTGCTGGCCCTTGGTCAGATGTATGGCAAGGGTCCGGGGGCGTCCACCGTCGACACTGCCGGTTTGGAAGCCAAGCTCGAGCGACTACGTAATGCGGTGGAACGCGGGGCCGGGGTGCTCGCGGACCTGCGCGTCGAAGTTGCTTACGATCAGGCGCACCGGCACCCGCTGCAGAACAAGATCACCCGCGTGGCGGTCGACAAGTTCGAAGAAACCGTCAGCCGGCGACGCTCGATTCTTTCCGATGCGGCCAACCTCGGGCTGATCGACAGTGGGGCAGCGGCCAGTCTGGGCCGGGTGCTCGGATCGATCAATCTCGACAATGCGCGAGACGCCATGGCTAACGACCTGTTGCAACGCGCCACGGACCTGTTGGCTCGTCAAGAGGAATGGGACAAGCACCCCTTCGATCCACAGTTCGTGACCATTGATCGTCAACTGGGTATGGCCCGTGCCGAATATGAACGCCTGCAGCAAGACACCGACGACACGCAGGCCTCGGGGGGATTGAGCATCATCGAGCAGGCACTGCACATTGTGCTAGACGAACAATCCAACGATGCCTCCGATGGTCAGAAGCTGGCGGCCAAAGCGCTCAAGCGCGAAATGCTCGGCGGCCCTGGACCCCTACTGGATCTGAATGGGTGGTCATCCAAACCGGTCCGCCAGGCGTCGACGCAGCGAGCGCAGCAGGCCCTGGAATCGGTCGAGCATCTTGAGCGGGAGCGGGCGCAGTTGATGACCAAACGCGAGGCGAAATTGGGCCCGGACCCAAGTCAACTTCTGGTGGCGTACCAGGGTGAGGTGACTGCATACCTCGGCGTACTCCCCGGGGACCATGTGCTGCAGGTGCTGGCTGACACCCGCATCCTGCCGTCGTTCCCGCCGGCGCTCGAATCGTCTCTGGCTGGCGGTATCCAGCGGGCCGAGGCGCAACTTGCAGCAGTGCAAAAAGAAGCAGCAGCGGTGGAAAACAGCCGAGCGACATCGGCCACCCCGTCGTTCGCGGCTCGAACGGCGGCCATGCGCGCCGTCGCTGACCTGGAAGCCTATCGGCGGGAAACGGCCCGATCCGAGCAACTTCTTGGGTTAGCCCGAGGTGCGCTGGCCCGGTGCCAAGCCGAGCTAGCAGACAACCTCCCTGCCGGTGCCGACTCGGAAAAATTGCTGGCCTTTCTCGACAAGCGTTTGCAAAGCGCCGAGGGTGAAGCAGTGCTGGTGTTCGACGACACCTTTGCCACGGTGCAGGAGCCAGTGCGTATCACGGCGCTCGACTGGTTACTCCACGCGGCACAAGGTCGCACCCTGATGTATTTGACCGATGACGAGGCCACCGTGGCTTGGGCAGAAACTCACCCTGGTGAACTCACCTCGGTCCGGATGTAGGGAAGTCACATGTTGAAGAATCCATCGATCTCGACCCGAGTGCGCCTCGCCGTTGCCCTTCCGGCGGCGGCGCTGGTGCTCGTGGTTCTGGCCTTGTTCCCGATCGTGCAGGGGTTCCGCATAGGCGGCCCGGCATACAACTCGGTGCGGCAATTACAGAATCTGCAAGTCGATGCCACCCCTTCGGCGCTCTTGGCGACCCGGGCGGTCGCTCTCGCCAATGAGTTGTACGGCGTGCAATTCATCACCACAGAAAACGGTAGCGATCCCGCCGCTTTGAAAGCGACGTTGCTGCAGTCGTACTCGGAAGCGAAAGCCGACTTTTCCAAGAAACGCCAGCAGTGGACGACGTCGGTCGGGTCGGACAAAGTGCTGGTGCCGTTACTGACCGATGTGGTCTCGACGGCCGCCAAAGTGCTCACCGAGATCGACACAAACGTCCTGCCGAAGCTGACGCCGTCATCGGCAACGCAGGCTCGTCAATCGATCGCTAAGGTAAACGAGCTGTCTCGCACCCACGAGCGGGCGGTCGCTGCCCTGAAATCTGCGCTGGATAGTGAGATCGCCAAGAAGGAGTCGGCGGCCAAGAGCGCGTCTACCCAACGATTGATCGGTCTGGTCGGATTGTCGTTGCTGGCCATGGTCGGCGCGCTGTTGGGGAGCCGTGGCGTGATGCGCAGCCTGCTGCACCCTGTCGAGGAATTGACAGCGCAGGCCAGCCATGCCGCCCACCATGAGATTCCGGCGCTGGTCGCCGCGGTGAACTCAGCTGGGCCTGGGGCTGAGCATGCCCGGGCCACGCCGTTCCCGGTGGGCGGCGACGATGAATTCAGCCAACTCGCCGTGGCGCTCAATGCCATGCAGGACACCGCGGTGAACCTGGCCGTCGATCAGGCCCGTAGCCGACGAGGCGTGTCGGAAAGCCTCATCAATCTGGGTCGTCGCAACCAGGGTTTGCTGGCTCGCACGCTGGCCTTCATTACTGAACTCGAGCAGAACGAGCGTAACCCCGACACGCTGGCTCATCTCTTTCGGCTCGATCACCTGACCACCCGTATGCGTCGAAACGCAGAGTCGTTGTTGGTGTTGGCCGGGTCGGAACCGCCTCGTGTGTGGTCCGAGCCTGTGGCCCTGTCAGACACGATTCGCGCCTCGCTCTCGGAGATCGAATCCTACGAACGGGTCGATCTGTCCAGTATGGATGCAGCCCGAATCAAGGGAACCGTGGTGTCGGACTTGGCCCACCTGTGCGCAGAGTTGATGGAGAACGCCACCAACTTCTCGCCGCCTTCGAGTCGTGTCGTGGTACTCGGACGCACTGCTGCCGAGGGATATGTGCTGTCGATTCGAGACAACGGCATTGGCATGACGCCGGACGAGATTGATGAGGCGAACGCTCGACTGGCTGACACCGGCACGACAGATGCCACGCCATCAAAGGTGCTCGGTCACTACGTGGTCAGTAAGTTGGCGGCGCGGCACGGCATCGTGGTGGAACTAAGCCCGACTATCGGCAGTTCCGGGATCACCGCGGAGATCTTCCTGCCTCGGACCATTGTCGAAACCCAGCATTCCGCTGAACCAGCGCGCGGCAATGAGTTCCCGGCCACTGCAGCACCCACGCGGGGCCAGCCGCAGGCCGCCAGCCAACCGCCCCGGGGTCCGGCGCCGCAGGCCTCCTCAACAATGGCTGGGCAGGTCTACGACCAGTCGTCCCCGTATCTGGATCCTCAGGCCGGATACCAGCAAGGGCAGCCGGGTCAGCCGCAGTACTCGGGTCAGCCGCAGGGTCATGGCCAGCCGCAGGGTCAGCCGCAGGGTCAGCCACCCGGCCCGCCGCAGTACTCGGGTCAGCCGCAGGGTCAGCCGCCCGGCCCGCCGCAGTACTCGGGTCAGCCGCAGGGTCATGGGCAGCCGCAGACCGGTGTCCCCGCCGGGTCGTATGCGCCGGTCGCCCAATCGCCGGTGCTCCCACCTGCCGGCCTCCCGCTGATGCCCGAGCCGCAGCATGGCAAGGAGGGCTTGCGTCGTCGGGTGCGCGGTGCTCAGGTGCCACAGCGTGACGTAGAAGTTGATCAGCAGCAACGTGCGTTCGAGGATCGCCAGGCCGAAATTCGAGATGCGGCGGTGCGAGATCAGGCCGTCGCTCGGGCACCGCAATCGGTTGCGATTTCGGTTGAGGGTTCGGCGCCGGTCGTAGCTGCGCCAATGCCTCCGATGCCAGCACGCATCGATACTCGTGATCGTCCCTACAGCGAGGACGGGTTTCCAGCGACTCAACCTGCAGCCAAGCCAGGGGCCCCGACGTTCGCCAGTCCGGCCGCGCCTCCAACGATGGTTCCACCGCCGCCTCCTTCGGCGCCAGCGGCATTGCCGACGCGCAACCGCGGTGCGAATTGGACTGACGAGACCGCGCCGGCCGGCTTGCAGCAGGAGTATCGTGACCCGCAGCAGGTACGGGCGTCGCTCTCGGCCTTCCAGTCGATGCCCTTCACTCCGCCCGACGATGCCGGGTGGCCCTCGGCCGAAGCGCCGGTTGCGGCCTATGCCTCGGTTGCCGTTGGGGCCGAAGGTTCGACATCGGCCGCGATCCCCGAGCCGTCCTTCGGTAACGGCGCCGTGCTTCCCGTTCGGGCGCCAGGCACAACCTGGGCCGAGCCGGCGGGCCAGCCCGTCGGGATGTTCCCGACACCGAGCGATCCCGATGCGGTTCGATCGTCGCTTTCCAGCTTTCAGCACCCGGCACCACCTGCGGCGTATGCCCAGGTTCCACCCTCACATGCGAAGGATCAATGATGGCCCAACTTTCCCAAGGCTCGCTCAATATCAATTGGATGCTGTCGAACTTTGTCGAGTCGACCGCCGGTGTTGAACAAGCGATCGCGGTGTCGTCTGACGGGCTGCTCATGGCGATTTCGTCAAATATGGAACGAGCATCGGCCGACAAGATGGCCGCAGTTGTCACCGGCATGCGAAGCCTTTCTGACGGCGCGGCTCGCGTACTCGCCAAAGGTGGTCTCAACCAGGTGATCGTCGAGATGGCGGGGGCGTACTTGTTCGTCTCATCCATTTCCGGCGGTTCGGCGGTCGGGGTTGTGGCCGGTCGCAACTGCGATCTCGGGCTGGTCGGTTACGAGATCACGGTGCTGGTATCGCGCTTTGCGACCCAGCTCACGCCTGAGTTGATTGCGGAGATGAAGAACGCGCTCGTGACGGTATGAACCGCCCGTCCCGCCGTCCATCGGCCGGAGAGCCACTCCCCGGCTCCCTCCGGCCCTATTTGCCTGAAGCGGCCTACGGCTTTTCGATGGAGGCGGATGCCTCGGCATCGAGTGTCGGGGTGCGGGCTTATTTGATGACGGGCGGACGGGCATCGGCACATCTCGCCTTCGAAACAATGTTGGAGTCGAGGGATGTCACTCGGCCAGCCGACGTGCAGTACGAGCGTGCGGCCATCCTGGAGGCGTGCGATCAGCGGCATTTGTCCCTAGCCGAGATCTCTGCCTATCTCCACATTCCGATCGGCGTGGTGCGAATCCTCGCTTCTGACTTGATCAATGAGGGCCTTTTGACGGCCCACGGCGGGCCCTCGAACAAGGCCCATGACATCACGTTACTAACCCAATTGATTGATGGTGTCCGTGCACTCTGACCAGAATTCCGCCACACCGACCAACGTCTCGGCACCCGCCGACGCGCCGAATGGACCGCCCCTTTCAGTGCAGCCGTTTTACGCCAACCAACAGCCGGATCGGTTGGCCGCGCAGCCTGCGGCTCCCATTGCCAACCAAGGCTATTACGAGCAAGCCTTCGGAGCGGATACGTCGCAGGGATATGCCGAGCCCAACCGGACGCAACCAGTCCCAGCCTACGACGCGCAATCTGCAGCGTACGGTGCGCCGCCGAGGTATCCACAGGGAGTCACCGGAGCGCCGACCTACGCCATGCCGTCGCAGTCAGTCCCGGTCTATGTTCCGACGCCGCTGCCTCCTCTCCCGCCCCCCGGCCATCGCGCCTATGGGCCGCAGCCGGGTCAGCCGGGTCAGCCGGTGCCGGGAGGGTTTGCGCCGCAGCAGGGTCAGATCGCTCCGGGTGGCTATGGACCTCAGCCGGGTCAGCTGATGCCGGGAGGGTTTGCGCCGCAGCAGGGTCAGGTCGCTCCGGGTGGCTATGGACCTCAGCCGTCGTATGCGCCGCCGCAGTCGTCGATGCCGACGGCACCGCCGCGGCATCAGCCTGCGCCGCATTCTCCAGTCGCCCGACCCCAGGATCAAGCCCCTCCGCCGATCCCCATGAAGATCGTCATCTCCGGTGGTTTCGGTGTGGGGAAGACGACCTTTGTCGGCGCCATATCCGACATCGTGCCGCTGACGACCGAAGCGGCCATGACCGGCATGGCGGTTGGCGTCGACAATCGCGGTCAGGTATCCACCAAGACAACCACAACCGTAGCCATGGATTTCGGTCGTGTGGCTGTCGATAAGAGCCTGGTGTTGTACCTCTTTGGCACGCCCGGGCAGGATCGGTTCGGCTTCATGTGGGACGACCTGGTCACGGGTGCGCTCGGCGCGGTTGTGCTGGTGGATTCGCGACGACTCGATGACTGCTTTGCCGCCATCGACTATTTCGAAGATCGACGAATCCCGTTCGTGGTGGTGCTCAACGAGTTCGATGGGATGCTGCCGCACACGTTGTTGAATGTGCGCGCTGCGCTGCAACTCGATGACGATGTTCCAGTGGTTTCGTGCGATGCCCGGTACAAGGAATCAGTCAAGGAAGCGATTTTGGCGCTACTTGACGTTGTCCTTGCCCGAGCCCTCGCCCGCAGCGGCATGTAGCACTGCCGCTGTTCTCATCTACTCAGGCGCTGCCGCTCGCCGTCGGTTGATGAGCACAATGGCGCCGCCCAAGCCAACGGCGACCGCACCCATCGTGAGAGGTGTTCGAACATCTGATCCCGTTCCCGGAAGCTTTGACCTTGGCACGACGGCGACGGCCAGAACCGTGGCCGACGTCGTCGTGGTCGAGGGAAACACGCAAGCGCCGCCGCCTTGGGCCGCGAGTTCTGCTTCCGGCGTTCGATGGTTGATCTCGGCCTGCGCGGCAATGACGGCGCACTCGCTGGCCGTGGGGTCCCCGGGCACCGCATGGGCGATCCCTCCGAAACCAGCCAGCGCGCTTGCGATGGCCAGCGCGCATCCAATAAAGGCCCCTATCAAGCTCTTGGGTGTCTGCACGACACACCTCCTCCGTCTTGTTTGACTCTAGATTTTGCTGCGGAGAGTGAATAGGAGTCATGTGACCTATCTTTCTGCATCGCATCTCGTTTTCTTCTCGGAGTCCTTGACAAAGGGGCCGGATGGCCCTGTCCGGACACCCATCGGTCTGCGAGAGTCGGGTCTTCGGAAGATCAATGGACGGCGCGATCACATGGCACTTCGTAACTCGTCGGCAGGCACGATGCCCAGCGTGGCCCGAGACGGTAGGCGCGCATCGGGGGTCTTAGCTCTGCCGCTCGAACGCACCGATGCAGTCGCTGCGGTGCTGACGGACCG
>JAYTVF010000058.1:0-2403 GCA_043744155.1 Acidimicrobiia bacterium
GGCGAGATCTGCACCCGAGGACCGCTCGTGATGAACGGTTACAAGGACCTCCCCGAGGAGACCGCCGAAGCGCTGTCTGGCGAGTGGCTGCACACCGGCGACGTCGGACGCTTCGATGACGACGGCTTCCTCTACATCGTTGACCGCACGAAGGACATGGTCATCAGCGGCGGCTTCAACGTGTTCCCCCGAGAGGTAGAGGATGTACTCACCACCCACCCTGAGGTCAACATGGTCATGGTGATCGGTGTACCCGACGAGAAGTGGGGTGAAGCCGTCAAAGCCGTCGTCGTCCTGCGGCCAGGCACCGATCCATCCGATGCGCTGACCCACGAGCTTCAGCAATTAGTGAAGGATGCCAAGGGCGCGCAGCAATCGCCCAAGTCGATCGATTACGTCGAGTCTCTACCGCTTACTCCCGTTGGCAAACCCGACAAGAAGGCCGTGCGGGCTACCTACTGGACCGATATCGGGCGCTCGGTCTCATAGTACGAAACGCCAACAAGTCGCCCGGATCGCCGCCTCGTTCCGCCGGGCCGGAGCGCCATTGCGCTGGCTGGTTGGCAGACGGCGCCAGCCCTGTTCGGCCGGGCCAGGCCAACGCGCTGGCTGGTTGGCGAAACGGCATCCGCTCGACCCACAGCGCCACAAAGATGGCCTGCGGGTCGAGCGACGTCAATGGTCAGGCCTTGCCGTTGGCGAGGTTGCCGACATCCTCAAAGCTGGTGGTGAGCGGCACAACCTTGCCGCTCTTGAGGGTGCTGAAGACCACGCTGCGGTTGAACAGCCGCTCGTATCCCTTGAGACCGTCAGTCCATTCCTTGGTGAAGTCGAGCACCGGAACCATGCCACCGAGGTCGAGCTTGGCTGTCTTGGACGCTGCGTCATAGAACGAATCTGCGGTAATGGCACCAGTGATACCGGAGGCAACCTTGGTAAAGGCCACATACGCAGCCCACGTTCCCATGCCGCCGAGGCTGTTGTAGTCAAGCTCGGCCATATTGTAGCCCCCCTCTTTCAGCGCAACGACATATTCGGCCCACGGCGGAGTCGAGATGTCGGGATACATACCAGCGATGATGTCACCGTCAGTCGAGGCTTCGTTGCCCTTGGCCGAGACCTCGTTGAGGTTGCCCTGAGGACCGTACTGGCGAGCCTTGGTTCCCGACTGGGTCCAGGCGGTGTTCCACGTGATGTAGGGCGTCTCTGAGACCACGCCGATCACGCAATCGGCATCCTTGGTTGCCTGAGCAACCTCGGAGGAGTAGTCCTTCGCGGTCGGGGGCAGGATGACCTTCGCGCCAAAGCTCTTGCCGAGCGCCTTCATGGCGTTCTCCATCGGCGGCAGGAAGATTTGCGCACCGTCGATGATCACGGCGTTGATGTTCTTGCAGCCATCGGCGACGGCACGCTTGACCGCCCCAACGGCGTACATCGGTTGGTTGCCGACCGGGAATGAATGCTTGTCGGTCAGCTCCGACGGCGTAATCGGGCAGCACTCGCCGAACCAGGTGATGTTCGACTTGGCGATGACGGGCACGATGCTCTCGGCGAAGAACGTGAACGACCCGACAATCGACACCATCTTCTGGTCGACGGCTTGTCGTGCGCAGGTCGTAGCGACAGCCGGATCGAATTGCTCGTCGCAGACCGTCACCTTGAGTGGGTGTCCGGCGACACCGCCCCGCTTGTTGATGTACTTCTCATAGGCCTGCGCTGTGTTGGCGATATTCTTGTACGTCGGGCCGGCGGCGTTCAGCGTGGTGACCGTCATGACTTGAATCGGATCGCCCGTAGGAGCAGCGGCCTTCGCGGCAACCGTTGTGGCTGCAGCGGCAGCAACCGTTGTGGCTGCCGCAGCTGCGGTTGTGGCTGCGCCGGCAGCTGCAGTCGACGGTGCGGTCTTCGTCGAGCTACCGCACGCTGCAAGGGTGAGCGCGATCACTGACATCGCAGCAACCGTCACCCTTCGGACGCGACGCCTCGAAGACACCTTCGTAGTTGTACTCACTATGAATCCCCCAAACTGACATGGACGGGCCCCGGGTGCGCCCGATAGGACAACTCTTGCACACCGCTGAGTACCGACGTGACAACCCTGCGTCCCGACCTCTGTTCGCTCCCAGCGCCCTCGTATCTCGACCATCAGTTGCGAGTTGGCGCGAGCACCCCTATGGGCACGCTAACGTCGCCTATGTTGTCGCGGTCGTCTTGTGACGAGGCGACTCGCAAGGGGGATGATGAACGAAGTCATCAAGTTCGCACTTTTGGGGTTAGGTGTCGGCGCTCTCTACGCGTTTGCATCGCAAGGCCTCATTGCGATCTACCGCGGCACGGGCGTGTTGAACTTCTCGCTGGGCGCTACCGCGATTGCTGGAGTGTTCCTCGAGTGGGAGCTGCAGT
>JAYTVF010000059.1:0-2384 GCA_043744155.1 Acidimicrobiia bacterium
TCATGTAAGCGGACAGATGATTTCGCGACAGACAGACCGAGTGGTACTCGCCGTTCCGAATCGCCCGAGCGATGCCCTCTACCTGGAGCTGCTCGCCGCTGCTGAAACCGGCTTTTCCATTCATCGCGTCGGCGACGTCCTGGCGCCGCGGCGCGCGCATTCTGCGGTGGTTGATGGCGACCGGCTCGGAGCCTTGCTATGAAATCTACGGACGAGACAATCGAACCATCCACGCCATCAGCGGTACTGGCCATTGTTGTTGTCCGTGATGGCGCGCTCCCGGCCGGGGCGCAGGAAACGGTGGCGGAAGCGAATGGGAACGTGGTGTTGGTTGGCACGAACGCCGCCAGAGCGGCGGGCGATGTACTCAGTGCACATATGATCTGGACAGTTGAGACCACCGGCGGATTGCGCGAGATCGTTCGCTTGGTTGCGTCACTCGCTCACGTCTCCGCCTCCCATGGTCTCGTTCTGCCGGCGTCACCAGACGGACGCGATATGGCTCCGTTGCTCGCCCATCGGTTGCAGCGTCCGCTCCATGCCGCTGCCCTCTCCGTCCAAGCACACTCCGTCACGTGTGTGCGTACGGCGGGGCGCGTCGGTCGGGAATATGCCATCTCTTCGCCGTTCGTGGCGACCCTCATTCCCGGGGTTCGAGGTATCGCTCCTGTTACCCAGCCGCCGACGATCGTGGCCATCCATGCTCCGGCCCATCCTGCGGGGCTGACCGGTGATGATGTCGGGACGACATCCGGCGTGCGCAGCGTCGAAGTTATGCCACCGGATCCCTCCACTATGGACCTCACCGAAGCGCGATGCATCATGGGTGGCGGCCTCGGCGTGGGATCGAAAGAACGGTTCGATCAACTCGGACGCATCGGCATGGCGATCGGTGCGTCACTCGGAGGGACCCGGGTGGCCAGCGACGCCGGATGGATACCCCTCGAGCGTCAGATCGGCACCACCGGCGTCGCCGTAAAACCCGATGTGTACGTAGCATTCGGAATATCCGGAGCCACGCAACACGTCAGCGGCCTCGGGAACCCAAACCATGTCATAAGCGTGAATACTGATCCAAGTTGTCCGATGATGACTCTGTCGGACCTGGCCATCGTGTCCGACGCCCACGCCGTCCTCGACGCCCTCGAACGCAAACTCGCCCCGTAGCGACTCAAGGCGGGCTGCGGGGCATGGTGGGCGAATGCCACCACGCTGGTGGCGAGCGAAGCACAGGAGCGGCCCGGGCCAAGACACGTTTAGCGGTGACCCGGCCGGCCCTGGGAGGCCCTGCTTTGGATGACGCTGATGAACTTCCCCGCCAATCACGAAACGGCGACCTCGCCGCTCTCGCGCAACGCTTCCCCACGACCGCACGCAACTTCGGGTGGGAACCGGCCCCACTGCCCGAAGCAAAGGTCTTCACCTTCAGCGGAATGTATTCAACAGTCCTCGACGCCGACCTTGACCGGCCTGCCCCGACCGCCTAATTCTTTCGCGCTCTCAGCGAGTGAGTTGCGGGTGGCTCCAGCAAGGTCAACGTTAAGCGAGGCGTTCAGTCTGTCGTTTCGGTTGTGGTTCGACCGATCTCGTCGGTGACGCACTGCACGATCCCTGTTCGCGAGTCATCGACTGAAGGGTCAGATGCGGGGGTCGCGGTCGGACCAGGAGTCGGACCAGGAGTTGGGCCAGCGGCGGCGGGAGCGTGAAGCGGCCATCGCGATTGGTCGTCGACCGGACGACACTGCCGTCCGGGCGTCGAACGATGACGGTGAACCACCGAGGGTCGGCTCGGCCGCCTGACGGATCCCGTCGCCGTTGCGATCGTCCAAGACCACGCCGGTCACCGTGTGCAGGGGGACAGCGAGGGTGGTTGGCGGAGCGGCCGGGATCGTCGATTTCGGCGCGGTGCGGCTGTACAGGCGTGAATCACGTGGGCGCGTTTGCGGGCCGAGTCCGGCGAGCTGGTCTCCTCCCTCCAGACCGGCGGGGTCTTCGAGCAGAAGATCGTTCCGAAAACACCAACACCAACACCAACACCACCACCAACACCAACACCAACACCGGCACCGATGTAAAGGGCCCTGACCGCCGTCAGGGCCCAGGCGTCTGTGGTGTAGGTCGTTCACTTATAACGATCGGGGGACAGCATGAAAGCACGCCTCCCACGACCACCGTGCGCTGCCTGTGCGGGGCCGAACCCGGTCCGCTCTGACGAGAGCATCGGTGTCGCATCGTCGCCCTGCGGGGGTTCCGACGCTTGACGGATGGGCGCCGAACGTTGGCGCTCCGCTCAGATCCGGAGCGGGAGTTGCAGGTTGGGGGGCCGGCTGAGGTGTTGGATGCCTTCGGGGCCGGTGAACACGATGGTGTCGTTGGCGTTGCCG
>JAYTVF010000060.1:0-7781 GCA_043744155.1 Acidimicrobiia bacterium
GGCCGATGATTGGGCCGGGCCGACGCGCCTTAGGCGACGGGCGGGTCGGTGAACTGCTGACCCTGACGCGAGACGTGCTCGGTCCAGGCGAGGCCGTCCCAGTAGCGCATCTCGTAACGGCCCGAGGGATCCGGGTACCAGCCAGCCGGCGTAACCACAACTGGCTGTGGCGCCGGTGCGGGGGTGGGAGCCGGGGCCTGTGCGACGGGAGTGGCGACGGTGGTCTGGGCTGATCCCCAACCGGTGGGCTCGACGGCTTCGACAACCGCTGCCGGCGGTTCAACGACCGGAACCTCGACCGACGGTACCTGCACGACCGGAACCTGGACGGATGGGACTTCGACGACGGGTACCTGGACAGCGGGGACGTCGACAACCGGGACATGGACGACGGGAATTTCGACGACCGGAACCTCGACCGACGGTACCTGGACGACGGGAATCTCGACCGAAGGCGTGTCGTGACCGAATACCGAGCCAAGACCGATACCGGCCGCGGCTCCTGCCGCAGCAGCGCCGACACCGCCCATCACCGACGACGCAGTCTCGCTGGCAGCCTCGTGCGCCGAGGAAGTGGCTTCACCAACGGCGGATGTGACGTAGCTGACAGCCGGCGCAGAAACCTCGGGGACGGAAATGTCGGGGACGGAAACCTCGGGGACGGAAACCTCGGGGACGGAGATCGATGACTCGGCGCTCGCTGCTGACGCCTCAGGCGCCGAGGCTGCCACCGTGTCGGCGACGTGATCGCTGGAGGCTTGTTCGCCGGCAACACGTTGCATGATGGCGACGACATCACCACCCGCAGCCACGACAGACTTCAATTGCCACCCGAGGGCGGCGTGGTCATTGAGCTTTCCGACCAAGGAATCAACGTCGTAAGCGGAGGCAGAAACCGATGCGTACTCGAACATGGAGAAATCCTAGTGTGGAATTCTTCTTTCGTGTGTCAACCTCTTGACGGAATCTTCCGAAGTTTGTGAACAGTGGTTGCTGCTGCGACTACACGCGCTCTGGTGTTTCCATGCGGCCATCGACGTGGCGGGCAAACCGCCCCTGCTCGCGAGGGTGAGTCGGTGCATCGCTGGGCCACGGCCAGCCACCGAATTGGGTGGTTTGGTAGTCGCGGAAGGCCTGTTCGATGCCGGCGCGATCATTCATCACGAATGGTCCGTACTGGGCTACTGGCTCGCCGATAGAGCGGCCTTGTAGCAGTAGAACCTCGCATGGCTCGCCATCGGTTGCTCGCAGATCGAGGGGAACTTCGGATCGCACCGACGCGCCGTGACGTACCGATACCCGCTGGTCACCAACGATGGCATCGCCCGCGCCGTAGATGTACAGCATCCGGGCGGTGCCCCGCTGGCTGGCGGCGGGCAGCATCGTGCGTGCGCCGGGATCGAGGTGGATCTGCCATATCGCCACATCGGCGTCGGCCCGACTGGCCCATGAGTTCGGCGGCGGGGAAGGCGCGGTGGCGCCTTCGAGCGAACCGGCCACCACGGTGATCTCGACAAGGCGACCGTTGTCATCCACCCGTTGGATGCGAGGGATGTCGTGATCCCACAACATGGTGAAGTACGGATCGACCATCTTGTCCCGCTTGGGCAGATTGAGCCAGATCTGAAAGAGCTCGGTCGGATTTGGTTGGTCGGCACGTAGCAGGGGGAACATTTCAGAATGAACAATGCCTGAGCCCGCGGTCATCCACTGCACGTCGCCGGCCCCGAACCGAGCGGCGGCACCGAGCGAGTCGGAATGATCGATCAACCCGTTGCGCACAAAGGTGACCGTCTCGAATCCCCGGTGCGGATGTTGCGGAAAGCCCGGCACCACATCACCGTGATACATGTTCCAGCCGTCGATGTTATCGAAGTCCTGCCCGATATTGCGGCCCTTCAGTGACGCGGCCGGACCGAGTCGGTCGTTGCCCGCGGGATAGGCGTCGAGGTGATGCACACAGAAGAGAAAGGGGTCAATGGTCGGCCATGGGCCATTGCCCAAGGGCAGAGTCTCAAGCACAATGTCACTCATGTGCTTCAGGCTACGGGGCATGCCAACCTGACCCCCGTTTGGCATTCATTTGGCCGGGTTGCTCCATGAGGTCCGAGCCACTCGGCTGCCTGGCCAACCGGTCGTCGGCGCGACCCTCACCCGCCGGCTAGTTCCTCAGACCAGAGCGAGGACGTCGAGGTCTTTGGTGGTGCCGTCATAGACCAGAGCGCCGTCTCGCAGGGCGATGCAGCGTGACACCCGTTGAACAAAGGCCAACTCGTGCGTCGCCACGACGAGGGCCGCACCCCGATCGTGAGCCTCGTCGAGCAGGGCCAGCAGAGCGGTCTTGCCGGTGGCATCCAGACCGACGAAGGGCTCATCGACCAGCAAAAGGTCGAACGGGCGCACAAAGGCCATAGCGATGGCGGCCTTCTGCTTCAGGCCCCGGCTGAACTGGACGGGCAGATCGTCGGCGCGTTCATACAATCCGAGCGCCCCCAGCAGATCGGCACCCTGCTGCTCCCAGTCACCATTGCCGTGCAGTCGGGCCACCATCTCGAGGTGCTCCCAGACAGAGAGGTCGTCGTAAAACGTGGGCTGATCCGACAGATAGGCCAACTTGGCCCGAGCGTCCAACGAACCGCCGGTAGCGCCGCCGACGCTCACCTCGCCACCGGTGCTATCGAGCAGGCCGGCCACCATGCGCATCATGGTGGTCTTGCCCGAGCCGTTGTGGCCGATCAGCACCACGGCCTCACCGTCGGCAATGGTGAGGTTGAGCGGTTGTAACGCCACCAGGTCCCCGTAGGTTCGGGTCAGGCCTTTCACCGCGAGCGCACTCATTTTGCATCCTTTGTCATGTCCGTGTCTTTTTGCGGGCCGCGGCCTGGTCTTGGGAATCCTTCATCGTCTTGGCCCACCACGCCCGGGCGGCATCGCGATGACGCACCCACGCGCCGACGGAGGCCACCAGGAAACCGACCCACACAGCGGTGCGGCCGAACGAGGCCAACGCGTCTGCATTCCGGGCAATGGCTCGTTGGGCGAAGATGAGCGGCAGCCCGCCAGCCGTCGCCACCAGGAAGGGCCAGGCGGCGCGACCAGCGATTTTCATGCCGGCCACCTCGGGAGGCAACAGTTGGGCACCCGAACTTTGGTCGGGAGCACCCATCATCACGCTGATCACCGCTCCCGCCAGACCAGCCAGAAGCACCAGCGGCGCGCCGATCGCCACCATCTTTCGATCGATCGTTATGGTGGTCAAGCCGATGGCGACGGCAGCCGAAATGCCCGACAACAGCAAGACGGCGAAGGCAGATGCGGGTAGGTGCCGCAAGAAGAAGAGGCCACGCTCCACAGGGGCGAGGTCGGTGCGGTCGGTGTTGTCGACGGCTTGGGCCAACGGTTCGATGACGTCGAGGCCGACCAAATAGCTGCCGACGCCTGAGAGAAAGATCAGCGCCCCGTTGCCCTTGATGATGCCGGGAAGGATGACCCCCACGATGGCGCAGAGCCCGCCCATTCGCACCACTCGTCCGCTAGGTGTACGCAAAAGGCCCTGCCACGAACGCCCCCAGATCGGGAAGCGACGGTTCGGTTTGCGTTTGCGACGGCCAAACCAGGGGCGGCTGCGGGGTGCCTCGGCCGTCAGTTGTCGTCGCAACACGGTGACGGTGCGCAAGTCTTGCATCGTGACGGCGAACCGCATCTGACCGACCAGCGCCGTGCGCTTTTCGGCGTTCTCGAGCGACAGGCGCTCAAGCAGGCTCAGCCCGCCGACCATCGTCGCGGCGACGACGGGGATGCACAACAGATCTATCGGGTGTACACGCAAGGCCCACATGGCAATGCTGCCGATAACCGTTGTCGGCCAGGTGAGCTTGCCAAGGAAGTCGGCAATGGCTCCGGCTACCACCACACCAGCGGCCGCGGTGGCGATCGAGCGACGCAGGCGCACACCTGATGCCAGGAAGGCGAACGCCACCATGGTCAGCCCGGCAATGGCCCCGAACGCTGCGCCCGAGGCAGCCCATTCCCAGCGGCTTCCGGGCAGCCGTCGGGCTGCCATGATGCCAAACGCCGCCCCTGCCGCCGCCCCACCGAACGCGGTGTGGCGGATGACCTTGATGGCGCCCGACATGAGCACGCGCCGGCGAGGAATCGGGGCCAGCAGGATGTGGCGCACCTCGGCCGGCTCGAGCGCCAGGGGACCACCGCGGCTACCCGAACGTAGTCCAACGCCGAGCGCCACTGCGGCTAGCACCCCGAGCAGAGCTGGTCCGTGGGTGCGTACCGAAGCGAGCTCATGGGGCGTGACCTGCGTGCCACCGATGGCGCCAGCGATCCACACAATGGCTAGCCCACCGACAAACGCGGTCAGATAGGCCCGGTAGGCCGCCTCGAACCAGTCGAGACGGGCGATACGGTTCTTTCTTCGTTGGGCGCGAAGCTCCGGCAGCGCGGCGAGACCAGTAGAAGACACACCTGCGACCCTAGTTGGCGCCGACCTCCACCACCCTTGCCGGGCAACGCTTGGCAGCAACTCTGGCGCCGCAGCGCGCGCCGAAAGCGCCTACATCCCCGAGCACGAGTCGGCGCCAAGGGAGGTATCTACCACCCTGTCGGGATCCGCGGCCCAGCCGGAGAAGGAAGCGACGTACAGCTTGGCGGCGGGGAATCCGGCCAGTTCGAGGGCAATCAGGTTGGCGCACGTCGACACGCCTGAACCGCACGAGCCAGCGACGTCGGTTCGGTCGGTTATGCCCAACGCCTCGAAGCGAGCCCGCAGCTGCGCAGCGCTTCGGAATCGACCGGTATCGGGATCCAGGTTGGCGTTCCATGGCGCGCTGACCGCCCCGGGGATATGGCCGGCCCGGGACTCGACCGGTTCGTTCTCGCCCCGAAACCGCTCGGCCGACCGAGCATCGAGCACAACGAGTGTCGAACCAGCCCGGGCCGCAATAGTCTCGGCCCGGACCAGCAGGTTGGAAGGCCAACTCTCTGGTACGAAGTGCCGCTCGTGGTGGGCGGCAGCCGGGAGCCTCGCGCTGGTCGCGTCGGGTTTGGCGGTCGCGCTGGTCGCGTCGGGTTTGGCGGTCGCGCTGGTCGCAGTCGGTCCCGTCCAGGCGTTGAGGCCGCCGTCGAGAAGTGCGGCATCTCGGCCGAGGGCGCGCCACATCCATACCAATCGACCGGCCGTGCCGCCACCGCTGTCGTCGTAGGCCACCAGCGCTGTGTCTGGCGTGATGCCGAGTTGTTCCATGCGGGCCACGAACGCGGCGGGAGTGGGCAGGGGATGTCGGCCGTCGGTCGGGGCGCCATGGCTGGACAGGTCGACGTTGAGGTCGACGAACACCGCCCCCGTTATGTGGCGCGCTTCAAACGCGGCCCGACCGTCTCGACCATCGAGGTACCAGCGCACGTCGGCGAGCACGGCCTCGGGATGAGCGAGCACCCAATCCTGATCCACCAGCAGCGGAAACTCGAGTGACATGTGACGAATCTAGGAGAGTGTGCCCAACATGTCGCTGGTCGAGCAGCCACAATGGTGCGCGCATGTCGATCTCATCCGCCGAACTGTTCTTCGCCCTGCTCACCCTGGCGGCCTTGGTGGGTGTCGTGTTTGGCAATGTCAGTCGCTTCGTGCGGATCCCGGCGCTGGCCCCGTGGTTGACCATGCTGCGTGCAAACCGCCTCGCCCTCGCCGCAACGGTGGCCGATGTCGCCATGCTCGGCAGCCTGTACTTCAGCGAGATCGGCCACCTCACGCCGTGTCTGTTCTGCTGGTATCAGCGATGCCTCATGTACCCGCTGGCCATCATCCTCACGGTCGCCGCGGTGCGAAAAGATCAAGCGGTGCGACCCTTCGCTCTGGCCCTGGCTGGGGTCGGCACGGTGGTCTCCGCCTATCATTACGCGCTGGAATGGCTACACAGCCTCGATACCGGCGCCTGTTCGATGTCGGTGCCGTGCACCTTTGTGTATTTCCGTCAGTTCGGTTTCATGTCCCTGGCCTTCATGTCGCTGTCGGGCTTCCTCTTCATTTTGACGCTTTTCACCCTCCAGGGAGAACCCTTATGAGTACCCCTCTTCCGCCGCCCCCGCCGTCAGCCGTGCCGCCCCCGCCGTCAGCCGTGCCTGGCTCAGTCGGGCTGGCTCCCGCTGCGGCGGGAGCCAAGAAATCCGGTGTGCCCAAGGTGGTCATCCTGGTGGCCGCCGTCGTGCTTGGGGCCCTCGCCGTCGCGGTGCTGTCCGACAAGGGTTCCAAGTCGACGGTCACGACCATTCCGGCTGTCACGGCCGTGTCGGCCAACGGCCCGCAGGCCACAACCAACCAGCTGCCCGTCAAGCTTGGCGAAACGCAGCCCGTTGTGGTCACTGGCGCTTCCCTCGCCGAGCTGCCCGACAAGGGCGACGACCCGGCCATTGGTCAACCGGCCCCGGCCATTGCCGGGCGCGACTTTCAGGGAGCCCCTGTCGTAGTGACGCCGGGTGACGGCAAGGCCAAGCTGATGCTCTTCGTGGCGCACTGGTGCCCGCACTGCCAGCGCGAAGTGCCATTGGTCGTCAAGTGGATGAGCGATGGATCGATCCCCAAGACGATTGATGTCGTTGCCGTTTCCACTTCCTACAAGCCAGCCCAGGGCAACCCGCCATCGAAGTGGCTCGCCAAAGAAGGCTGGTCGAGCACCATCGTGGCCGACGATGAGAAGTCGACGGCAGCGCTCGCCTACGGCCTCACCGGGTTTCCGTTCTTCACGCTCGTTGATGCCAAGGGCAATGTGGTGGGCCGAGACAGCGGCGAGCTCGATCTGGCCAGCCTGCAGGTGCTGCTCGCCAGACTGGCCTGACACCGCCCCTGCCGCCGCCCCTGCCGCCACCCCTGAGACCGCCCCTGCCGCCACCCCTGAGACCACCCCTGACGCCGACATCGTCGGCGACCTGGTGGATGACCCTTGGCGCGGAGACGACCCGCCCCTGCCGCCGACATCGGTCGGTAGGGTGACCACGTGAGTATCGTCACGGTCGTTCAAATATCCGACACCCACCTGCGCCGCGTACCAAGCGATGCCGCCGATGCTTTCAGCCCGGATGCCACCCTGGCCCGCACCGTCGATGCCGTGGCCGCCTACGCCCCTGATCTGGTGCTGCTGACCGGTGACATCAGCGACGACGGTTCGCGAGAAGGATGCGAGCGGGCCCGCGACATCATCGCCCGCCTCGGTGTGCCGATTATGGCCACGCCCGGCAATCACGATGTGGCATCGGTCGTTTCCGACGTTTTCGGTGCCATGACGGCCACGACGGTGGGCGGCTGGCATATCGTGGCGCTCGACACGGTGGTGCCCGCCACGGAGTCTGGCCGCCTTACGGTGACTGGTGCGCTGTCGGCCATTGATGCGACCGATGGTCCAATGATGGTGGCGCTGCACCATCCGCCTATTTCACGCAGCACCCACCCGTGGTTCCAACTCGACGGTGGCGGTGCGCTCGTCTCGGCCCTTGCCGAACGCCCGCATGTTCGTGCTGTGGTGAGCGGACATCTGCACGAGGCGTTCGATGTCTACCTCGGCCACGTGGCCTACATCGGCTGCCCGTCGTCGTGGTATGGCATTGCCCATCATGGTTCGACCTGGGTCGAGGACAGGGATGGTTTGGTCGGGGCCCACGTCTTCCACCTGGCGGACAACGGCACATTCACTTTTGCCGCGGTTCGCCGCCCGAGTTGATATCGGGGGCTATTTTGGTGTGAGCGAGCACGCTGGAAACGGCGTTCCATCCCGCCA
>JAYTVF010000061.1:0-29822 GCA_043744155.1 Acidimicrobiia bacterium
CACCTGTGAAAGAATGGTGGGGTGAGCACGAGAAAGCGTAAGGGCGGGCGGGTTACGGAATCGCCAAAGGTGCACCGCCGAGCCGTCGCGGACCAGTTGGTTGATCAATTCATCTCCGCTGGCTGGATCGAGGCTGATGAAGACGATGTACAGGCCATTAACGCCCACATCCTGCCGATAACGACGGTGTGCACGTGCTCGCCCGAGGAGACATCCGAACTGATTGCCGCCATAGCGTCGATGCCAGACGCACCGCGCCAATCGGTGGCAGTGATGCTGCACGACGGGCCGCCATACGGCGCGCTTGTCTGGTCGGGCGGGGCGTAAGGACCCATGATGCTGGCCGCTCGGGTTCTTGCGATTCTGATCGGCGGCGGGCTGGTCCTAGCCATTGCCTAGCCACGGTCGGCTCGGCCTCAAGACGGTCGTGGTGCCGCGGGCCACGACCTCATACGTCACGCGCAAGTTGTTTACGGTGATGCGACGAATCTTTTCCGTACTCGCCCATCAGCGACGGTCCTACGAGACACGTGACAGCATCCTGGCGTCGTTCTCACCGGTTTGCCTCATCCTGTTGCCAGCGGTACGGGTAGCGCTCACGGTCGTCGGCTTCACGTCGGTGATCTGGGGCTTGGGCGGCGTCACCCTGCGTGAATCGTTCCTGACAAGTGGATCATCGATCCTGACCCTGGGTGTGCTGTTCCATAAAGATCTTCCGCACGCCTCCGTGACCTTTGTCGAGGCCATTATCGGGCTGGGACTGGTGTCATTGATGATCTCGTATTTGCCGACGATGTACTCTCGCCAAGCTGGTTGTCGCTCCACCGGCTCGCTGGTCGAGCGACCGGCTGATGGCCTAGCGGGAGACAGCCATCGCCAAAATAATGCTGGCCACCGAGACCAGTACCGGAACCAAGTTGGCAAGTTGCTTCGACACACCGGATCTAGGAGACAGCAGCAGGGCACCGCAGATGCCACCCCCGATAAGACCGCCGATATGGCCACCGATCGAGATGCCCGGGATCGTCAGGGTGATCACCAGGTTGATGAGCAACGTCGCGCCGATCCCACTTCGCATCACGCTGATACCTCGCGCTCGCATGCCAGCGGCGAGACAGCCGAGCAACCCGAAAATGGCTCCGGATGCCCCGGCAGTGAAAGACCACGACGACTCTCCCCCGATCCGCTGCATTACCAGTACGGCGGCCGACCCGGCGAGCAACGAGGCGAAGTAGACACCGACGAAACGTGCGCGTCCGAGGGTGTTCTCAAGAGCGCGGCCGAGTTGGAACAGGGCCCACATGTTAAGGGCCAGATGGAAGAGGCCGTAGTGCAAGAAGCCCGAGGTGAGTAGTCGCCAGTACTCGCCGTCTTGCACTAGGGGAAGCACCAACGCCCACTTTTGGTGGAACGCATCGACGCGGCCGCCGCCGGTGAGCGCGTTGCCGCCGCTGCTGACAGCACCTATGACGAACACAGCCACGTTGACCGCAATCAGCGCCGTAGCGGCGACATTCCCGGAGTGGGTGGCGTTCCAACGACGGATCCGCTCTGCCGTGGGCGGCTGGGCCGACTTCACGCAGTCGAGGCAATGGGAGCCGACCGACGCCGCTACCAGACATTCTGGGCAGGCGGGCTTTCCGCAACGAGTGCAGGCTCGGCCGGTAGGACGATCAGGATGGCGATAGCAGACAAGAGACACGATGCGTCGAGGTTATCGGTCGTTGCCCGATGAAACGATCACCATGCAGTTTGCGGTTGTCACAAGGGCAAAACATCGCCCGCTTTGACGACCTTTGGTCGCTCAATGGGGGGTGAGGTCAGCCGAGATCTGTTCGAGCCACGGGAGAAAAGTATGCTCGAGCCCGAACGTACCCGACTTGTACGCCATCATTGCTGCGTCCCAACTCCGGTACATTGAGGCCATCTGCCGGGCAATATCTCGTCGCTCGAGTAGTACTTTCGCCGGTGCCATCTGGAGCTTGATCGTGAACAAGATGGCGTCGGAATCTGGTAGCCGGTAAAGGGTCTGGTGCTCAGTTCTCAGCCAGTACGGACTTCCGTCGTGGGAAATCGTTTTCGAGGTGATGGGCTGCTCGGCCTTGGTAACCGGGAGAAACAGCAAGGGATAGGGTTTGATCGACAGGTTGCGACGATGCACCGCCGTGCCCGGTCGCATCCGATCGAGAAAAGTGTTCACCCGTCCAGCCACCTCGCTGGCGTAGTGCGGCACGATTTCATGAAGCCCATCGAGAGGTTGGCCGAGACGGTCGGGCAGGGACCACAACGAGGGGAAGCACACGACGCCAGCATCGAGATGCCATTGGTTGCCGTGTCGCACCATGACGCAGAGGTCTTCTTGCACGCTGCGCGCTGCTTGCTCGAGAGGGTGTTCGGAATCGCTGAGGACACCAAGGTTGCGCCCGGCCAACCACCGGGTGACGAGGCCGAGGACCTCGTGCGAAGCGCCCGACACGGCGGGGGAAGTGCGAGCAGCGAAGACCGTGGCGCGCTGTTCATCCAGCAGACGGTTTCGTAGCGCGAGTTCATGCTCACGGAACGAGTCGAGGATGAAGAGTTCGCCGGCGGGCAACGCTCGGGTCCCCATCTTCACGAACGGCGGGCTGGCAGCGAGACTGAGGTCATCCAACCAGCGCGGAACTCCGGCTGCTTCGTACGGCGTCGCGTCGGGAGCATAGGTCCACAGCGTGGCATCAGCCGAAAGAGGAGACATCTGTCGTCGTTGGCTCGGCTAGGCCGTGACGGTGCCAGTGATGGAAACGTGCGGGCTATCCTTCGACGTCAGCCCGGCAACGGCATCTGCAGGGGCCATTCCCGCCAGAATGTCGGACGGTTTCGTAAGAGCGAACAACGAAAATATGTAGCGGTGCGTGCCTGCGGTGGGGCACGGTGCCGACCAGCCCAGCGACGGCGTACTGTTGAGCGCCTGTACGGTACCCCGGGGTACCTTGCCCTGCACCAGGCCCGGGGTGGCCGGGTCGATTCCGGCGAGTACCCACTGAACATACCCACTCGGGTCAGCGTCGGTGACGGTGAGCACGAGCTCGGTGGTATTGGCCGGGACACTGAACCAACTGAGGTCGGGCGACAGCCCGGACCCCTTGCAGGTGGAATCCAACGGAAGGGGGCCGCCGTTGTCCCACGAACCGCTCATGCTCATGCCCGACGGTGACCCGCCGGTGGCTGGAAGTGTTTCGTTGATTGCCGCTATCGACTCGGGTGGAGCGACAGTAGTCGTGATGATCGACAGCGTCTGATTGGGCGCGGCGGGTTTGAGGGATCGGCCATCGCGGCTGCATCCGGCCAGGAGGGCCGCACTCGCGAGACTGATGGCGGTAACGACCGTTGCGGTAACTCGCTTCACGAGTCGTGAACTCTAGGCGGATTCGGTGCCTCTGGTGGCGGCAGCGGGCGCGACTATCGCGGTTCGGTAGCTGTCACCCGGTATCCTGCGGGCGCTATGGCTGCTGCGCTGCGTCTCCTTACCGTCCACGCCCATCCCGATGACGAGGCGTCGAAAGGAGCGCCCACCGTGGCGAAGTATGTCGCCGAAGGAGCCGAGGCGGTGCTGGTCTGTTGCACGGGTGGCGAGGAGGGCGACGTTCAGAACAAAAGTCTGCTGGCTCAAGGGGGCGCGTTCTTCGGTCTTGACGAGGCGGCGGTGAAGGCCAAACTGGCGCAGGTGCGCACGCAGGAGTTGGCAGATTCAGTGAAGATTCTCGGATTCTCCGAATGCGTCATGCTTGGGTACCGAGATTCGGGTATGAAGGATTCTCCCGCCAATGACAACCCGACCTCGTTCTGGCAAGCCGATCTCGATGAAGCCACGGGGCGTCTTGTTGCCGTCATCCGACGCTTTCGGCCCCAGGTGCTGCTCACCTACAACGATGATCAACAGGGCTACCCTCATCCTGATCACTTGCGGGTGCACGACATCTCGGTGCTGGCGTGGGATCGTGCCGGCGACCCGGCCTGGTATCGCGAGTTGGGCGAACCGTGGTCGCCGAGCAAGATGTATTTTACGCTCTGGAGCAAGGAACGAAGCCTGAAAATCCACGATGCGCTGATGGCCAAGCACGGCAAAAGCCCGTTCAACGAAGATTGGTTCAAACGGCCGAGCCAGGACGAACGCATCACCACTCGGGTGCCGATTGCGGAGTACATGTGGGCTCGCACCGACTCATTGCGAGCCCACGCCACCCAGGTCGACCCCGACGAAGCCTGGTGGTTCGGGTTGGATGACACCGAATTGGCCGAGATTCATCCGTGGGAAGATTGGGTGCTGGCCCAGAGCCGCGTCGGGTTCCCCGACGCAGGCGAGATCGAAACCGACATGTTCGCCGGTATTCGGGAAATGTCCCGATCATGACGATGCAGTACCGCATCATCATCGGCAAGAAACAGGAGCACGTGGTTGGCCCCGACGATGCTGAGGTGGTCATCTCGATCGAGGCGGCCGATTGCGGCTTGGATCCGAGCGCGGCCTACATGCGCGGCAAGCTCAAAGTAGTGGGGCATACGGGTCGTTTCTTCGACGCTCTCAAATCTGGTGAGGTCGCCGCAGCACTACGAGCCGATCAGGCCTGACCGCATCAGATCTCGCAAGGCTCTATATCCGATGAGAACCGCGCCTGATGCCTGCAGGGCATCGGTGAGGGCTGATTCGTGCACCACCAGGTTGTAGTCATCGATCCAGCCTCCGGCATCGTGCGAGAGGGCCCATACCTCGGCGGAATCGATGGCTGGCTGCACATGGATCTCGGTAACACCCGGGGCGAGATTGGCAAGTTCAGCCAAGATTCGGACGCGACTAGGGGCGTGCCACGTGTGATTGAACTGATCGGGGAAAACGACCCCCTCCTGCGCTGCCAGGTGGCGAAACGGAAACCCAGCCTGCTGCTCGGTAATGGAGGACGGAAGCCGGATCGGCAACCGAAACTCGATAGCGAGATCGAGATAGATGTCGAAGAATTCTGGCCGCAACGTGATCGACGACAGGTGCGGGGCGAGGTGAGTGACGTCGATGCCCCAGGCCAATGTGCGTTCGATCTGAGCGCGACATTCCCGGCGTACCTCGTCGGGATCGGCGTGTTCCCACAGGTCATCGATGGTGCGGGGAAACCCGCCCTCGCCTGACAGCAGAGAGGGGGCGTGGGTGAGTGGCCCCCAGCGGTAAAATTCGTTCTCAGCGTTCAACGTAAGGTGCACGCCGATGTCCTCTCCCGAATAGAGGTGAGCGGCGTGGCGGGCCCAAGGCGCAGGCACCATCAGCGAGGAACAGGTTGCGGCTCCGTCACGAAGTGCCTCGTATACCCCGATGTTGGCGGCGTGACATGACCCGAGGTCATCGCAGCTCAAGATGACGAGCCTGGTATCGGCGGTATAGCCGAGGCGTTCGGAAAGGGTGGACATCACCCGATCACGCTAGCGGCATGATGCCGAAGATAGGTGCCCCTGGCATGGCTAGGCAGAGCGGCACGATTGCCACAACCCGCGGTGTGCAGCTCGTGCCTCGGCGACGGCTGCTGCGAATTCGCTCTCGTGAGCAAGATTGGGCTTGATCGACATCAAGACACCGGCACCTTGCCGAGCGAGTTCAAGGTTGATGAATAGGCCGTCCTCCTTACGATAGACGTACCCCAACAGGCGGTTGTAGCCGTCGCGGGCCTCGGTGTCTCGCTCGATACGTACCACGGTGCCTTTCGGCAGGAGGGATTTCGTCAGATGGCTCGCCTCGGGGCCGTAGCACTCGACCGGAAAGTTCGGCTTCACCGTTTCGGGAGTGTTGACGCCGATGAGACGCACATGCTCGTCGACACCATCTATGCGTACCAGCACGGTGTCGCCGTCGGACACCGCCACGATGGTGGCTTCGCCGTCAGGCAGTGCATGTGGCTTGGCTGCTCGCTTGGGCAATTGGCAGCTCGACACGACGAGCACCGAGAGGACAATCAAAGCGAGGATTCGACGTGACACGGACGACCTCCGGGAAGCGAGGGGAGGCGGGCAACCGCGAGCAGCACCTGAGTGTAGAGGATGCCGCGTCACGTGGGTCGATGGCGACACGATGCGTACTGGTGAGCCAAGATGTTCTGCGGCGACAACCAGCGTCCCGGCACGCCAATGTCGGGGGAAACGGTGCAACAGTCTTGTCCGTTGGCTAGACGCCAAAGTTGCCTGCTTCGACTGCGGCGATGTCGGCTGGCTCGCCGGAGGTGACAACTTGCGCCGCGGCGCGGCGACCTTCCAGATACAGCAGCAACTCGACCGGTTCACCGGTAAGGGTGACGACCGGGCCCTTACCGGCGCGGAGCTGCCCGCTCGTGGTGCCGGTAGCGACGAGCTCAAGGGTTCGCCCCGTGTGAGCCTTGAGGGCCATCAACTTGGCCAGCCGACTCAGTTGTTTCCAGGTGGCCGCCTGCAGATCGGGCCTGTCCGAACGCGGTCCCTCTCCGTTGGCGCGGCGAACATCCTCATGATGTACGAGGTACTCCACGAAGCTCACAGCGGCGCGAACCGGGGCGATCGACAACGGTCCCGGGGGTGGCACCCGCACACGGGCGACGATGTTTTCGTAGACCCGGCGCATTTCCTTGGCCATGAGTTTGTCGGTGATGCGGGCGAAGATACCGCCCAGGACAATCCCGGGCCCGGCTCGCAGATCTCGCTCACGAAGAGCGAGATGAGCCGCGAGGTGACGCGTTGTCCAGCCTTCGCACAGCGTCGGGGCATCAGGCCCGACACGAAGGAACAATTCGCACAACTCGGCACGCTCACGCTGGTCAAGGTCAGCCATCGTGGCAGGCTAGTCCTCTGAGGTACGGCACGAGCGTGGGTCTATCGTTGGATATGGCCGATTTTCTCCCGTTGAACTTTCTCCCCGAAGGCACCGACGTCCGCTCGGCCCGCTGGATGGCGGTGCGCGGCGCCAAGGTCTACATCACAGACCAAGCCGAATTCGATGGTGAGCAGCATTTTCTCGGTCTGCTCGACGGTCGGCCCATCTTCGCTGAGGACGTGGCGGACCACCACCAAGATGACGGTTCGTTCACCGATCTGCGTTCGTTGTTTCAGCGGATTTCCGAGATCGAATGGGTGGTGGCCGGCAGGGCGGTGCAGATCGTCGATTGGGCGCGCACCCATCGATTCTGCGGCCGTTGCGGTGAGCCGACCGTGCGAAACGACATCGACCGGTCCATGAAGTGCCCGCGCTGCGGCCTGCTGGCGTTTCCCCGTTTGGCGCCAGCCATCATCACCCTTGTGACCCGCGGGAATCAGGCGTTATTGGCGCGAGGCGTGAATTTCCCACAGCCGATGTACTCGGCCCTTGCGGGATTCGTCGAGGCAGGCGAGACGCTTGAGCAAGCCGTGGCACGAGAAGTGATGGAGGAGGTCGGCATCGTCATTGGAAACATTCGCTACGTGAGTAGCCAACCTTGGCCGTTTCCGCATTCGCTCATGCTCGGTTTCGAGGCTGACTACGTGTCGGGTGAGATCGTTTGCGACCCCAAGGAAATCCTCGACGCCAACTGGTACGACCGCACCGCCCTGCCCATGATCCCGCCAGGGATCTCGATCGCTCGAAAGTTGATTGACCGCTGGACGGGCAGCCAACGGTAAGACCAAGCAGGCATCGGTACCGATAGCGTGGCAACCATGCTGTTGGCCCGGATCGACGACCTGAAATCGGGTCGTTCCTTTCGGTTCGATGACCGCGTCGCGTCACTGATTGCCCGGGAACCGCACGAGGTCGGCGATGTGCTGCAGGCAGCGGAGCGATACGCAGCCGATGGCTATTGGGTACTGGGCTACGTGGCCTACGAGGCCGGCGCAGCATTCGACGTCGCGTACATCGTTGTGCCGGGCCCCGCCAGCATCCCACTGGCTCGATTTGAGGTCTACCGAACCCGGCGTTCGGTTGAGAGTCTCGATGCAGCGAACCCGCCCCAGCATCGCATCGTGAGCTTGCGGCGATCATTTGGCACGATGCCCTACCCGGCCGCGGTCGAGGCGATTCGTCGTCGTATCGAGGCCGGGGACGTCTATCAGGTGAATCACACCGACCGGCTCGAGGGCACGCTTGCAGGCGATCCGTTTGATCTGTACGTCTCGATGGCGTTGGCCCAGCGCGGCGCCTACAACGCCTACCTCGATCTGGGGGAGCAGGTGATCGTTTCGGCATCACCTGAACTTTTCCTACAGTGGGAAGGTGACGTGCTCACCACGAAACCCATGAAAGGGACCGTGGCTCGGGGCCGTCGACAGCGCGACGACGAGGCCTGTCGCCAGGAGTTGGTGAATGACCCGAAACAGCGGGCCGAAAACGTGATGATCGTTGACCTGCTGCGAAACGACCTGTCCCGAGTGGCCCAGCTTGGCTCGGTGCGCGTGCCCAGCCTGTTCGAGCCGGAATGCTACGAGACCGTTTGGCAGCTCACCTCGACCGTTCAGGCCCGTGCACGTCCGGGCCTGGAGCTCGCCGATGTGATGGCTGCGATGTTCCCGTGCGGGTCGATTACGGGGGCGCCCAAAGCATCGGCGATGTCGATTGTCGCAGAGCTCGAAGGTCGACCGCGTGGTGTGTACTGCGGGGTGATTGGCGTCCTCTCGCCCCCAGGCCATGGGCCTCGCGCGGTTTTCAGTGTGGCTATCCGTACTGCGGTCATTGATCGAGACACCGGGGCCCTCACCTACGGCGCTGGGGGTGGGATCACCTGGTCCTCCGACCCCGTCGCGGAGGATGCCGAGGTCGAGGCCAAGGCTCGCGTGCTGTCCGAGCGCCGTCCACCCGTGCAACTGTTGGAGACCATGCACCTCGGTGGTCAGGGCGTACGAAACCGGGCCCTCCATGTCGAGCGGCTTGTGGCATCAGCGGCGTGGTTCGGGTTCCGGGTCGATCTCGCCGAACTGACCGAGGCGATCGATGGGCTTGGTAGGCCCGACGATGAAAATCGAGTGCGGCTCCTCCTGGCGCGGGCGGGTGAGATTTCGGTCGAGGTGTATCCGCTTTCATCGGTTGCGACGGAGGTGACGCTGATGCTCGACCGTCATATCGTGCGCTCCGACGATGTGTTCTGCCTACACAAAACCACCAATCGCCTGGTCTACGAGGCGGCCCGAGCCCGCCATCCAGAGGCGGACGACGTCATCTTGGTCAATGAGCGGGGCGAGGTGGTCGAGACGACCGTCGCCAACCTGCTGTACCGCCTCGGCGAACAGTGGTTCACTCCTCCGCTCTCAAGCGGTGGTCTCGACGGCATCGGCCGTGCGGTCGAGGTGTCGTCGGGCCGGGTCACAGAGCGAGTGTTGTTTGCCACCGAAGTGCAGGTCTGCGATGAACTCGCCGTGGTGAGTTCTCTGCGGGGAGTCCGCCGCGCCGTGTTGTCCGACCGTATCGGGGCCGGTGGCTCGAACGGGTTGGCCGTGGGTTAGCCGGCGCCGACTCCGCCGCCACCGCCGCCTCCGCCGCCACCGCCGCCGCCGCCGCCTCCACCGCCGCCTCCACCGCCGCCTCCGCCAGGAAATCCACCACCTTTGGGCGTAGTAGCTACAAAGCGGTAGACGTGCTTGTCGGGGCCGAATCTTTCGATGTGCTCCTCGCTGATCGTCCGATAGCCACGTTGAGCGAGATCGACCAGCGTGCGCGCCATCGCCTTTGCCGTCAACGGAGCCGAAACTCATGTTGGCCGTCACCACTGCGGGCGGGTCGCCGATGCGAGGAAGGCGTCACCGTGCCATTCAGCGGCCCGTGGGCCCAGGCTCGCACCACGGACGTATCGGTGGAGGCGGTGTCGGGGCGACTCACGAGAAACTCGCCAGGTAGATGGATATGGACGGCCATAGAACCGACGCCGGGATGATCCGTGCCGATGAACTGCCAGTACAACTCGCCGACGTCGCTTCCCACCGAGGCTGCCCTGGTACTCGATAGCTGAGGGTGTAGCTGTGGGTTCCACCTACCAGCGGGGGATACGTCCACTTGCACTCGTAGGAAACATCATCGCCCGACGCGGGCCTGCAACTTGCGCATACCGCCTAACCACCGGTCGTAGTCGCCGCTCTTTCGCTGCCAATAGGTGAGCACCTCAGGGTGAGGAAGGATGAGGAAGCGCTCGGACCGAAGTCCGTCGACCACAACCGAAGCGACGTCCTCGGGTTCGAGTACACCGCCGCCGGCGCGCACCGCGTTGGCTCCGGCTGAGTTGGCGTCAGCGGTCAGCATGTTGGTGTTCACGCCCTGCGGGCACAGACAGGAGACCTTGACCCCACGGTCACCGTAGGTGATTGACAGCCATTCGGCGAAGCCGACCGCGGCGTGCTTGGTGACCGAGTACGGAGCCGAGCCGATCTGGCTCAAAAGCCCTGCGGCCGAGGCCGTCGTGAGGAAGTACCCCTCGCCTCGGGCCACCCAGCCGGGAACCAGGCGGCGGGCTGCAAAGTAGTGGGCTTTCACGTTGATGGCCAAGGCCATATCCCAGTCGGCATCGGTGGTGTCGAGGTCGGCGCCCTGAATCACCCCAGCATTTGCGCAATACAGATCGATACTGCCAAATCGCTCCTCGACCGCGTCGATGGCGCCTTCGACTTCCTCTGGTCGGGCGACGCTGCCGGCCAGGGCCAGCGCCGAGTTCGGTCGCAACGCGTTGAGTTCTTCGGCCACGGCCCGTACGCCGACCGCGTCTCGATCGAGGAGGGCGATGGCTGCGGTGCCCTCGGCGTGGAAACGACGGGCCATGGCCCGCCCAATGCCCGAGGCGGCGCCCGTAATAGCCACGATCTTTCCGGAAAGTTCCATGAGGTGACCGTAGAGGAAATCAGCGTGCCGCCGCGAGCGTTGCCGTCGTGACGGCCAGCCGATCTCGGCCCCACGGCAGCGGCATCAAGATGGGGACGTCAACGCCGTGCTCAACATAGGACCGCACATACCGGTGCACCTGGTCGTGGTCGCCCATGAAATCGATGGCGTCGACCATGCGGTCACTGATGGCGGCCAAAGCGCCCGCCCGATCGCCAGCGGCGTGGGCGGCTCGGCAGGCCTCGACCTCATCGCCAAAGCCGGCCAGGGTGAAGTTGCGGGCATAGCCGTCTACCACGGCGTAACTGAACAGGTCACGGCGGGCCAAGTCGATGCCGTCGGCTCGATCATCTACGACTCCCGCATGCACGTAGGCGTAGATGGCTGCGTTTCCGCCCTGGCGGACCTGCTCAATACTCCACGGGACATGGGTTGCCGGCAAATAGTTCAGCAGCACGCCGTCGGCCAACTCTCCGGCGACTTTGAGCATCTGCGGGCCAAGCGCGCCCAAAATGATCTTAGGACGACGGTCTCGGACCTTGAGGCCGAGGCGAAACTTTCGCACCGACCAGAAGTCGCCCTGAAACGTCACCATCTCGCCGCTGAGGCAGAGCCGCAGGAGCGTGAGGTATTCACGCATGCGAGCAACGGGTCGATCGCCGTAGGCGGCGCCGTGCCACTGCCCGGCGACCACCGGAGACGAGATCCCCACGCCAATGAAAATGTCTTGGTCGGGAGCCAGCGCTTGCAGGGTAGATGCACCCATTGCCACCAGGGGCGGGGAACGTAGTTGGACCGCGAGTACGCCGGTGCCGAGACCCAAGTGGGGTGACTGGGCGTTCACCGCTGCGAGCAGAGAGAATGCCTCGGTTCCAACCGTCTCGGCCACCCAAAAGCTCTTATAACCCAATTCCTCAGCCGTCGTGGCGACCGACATGGCGCCCGAGACGCCCAATGCACCCAGGCTGGCAAAGGTGACACCCAGTTGTTCAATTCCCATGGCTGGCACTGTAGAACGCGTTATAGGTCAGATGTCTCTGCACGCAACAGACTTCTACCCGATACCATCGGGGTTCTGGAGGGCAACGCAGCGTAGAGTTGCGTAGCTCTACCGTTACCAGGAGGACCAATGACCGAGATCCGTGAGCTAGACGTCATCAACGAAGCCCTCGCGATTATCGATCGCGCGCTTTCGGAGATGGGTAGTCGTTCCCTTGTTTCGACCATCGAGATCTCTGACGTGCTGCTCGACGTGCGCTCGCTGCTGGCGAACCCGTCGAGCTGACGGCACGCCCGCTACCGCAGCCGGGTAAAAGCTCGTAACGAATCGACGAGCAGTTTGCGGAGTAGATCAGGCTGCGTAATGGCCGCTCTGTCGGTGTTCAAGCCCATGTCGAGGCTGCCGTCATACGACATCAAGGTGAGGTTGAACGCCACGCCGGCCAATGGCCCGATCGGGTGATTCTGCAACACGTGCGCCCCAGCAATGAAGACTGGAAACGAGGCGGCCCGGACATTCGAGGTGGCGAAGTCGGTGGATTCCGCTTGGGAACGAGCCATTCGGGTCAGCAGCACCGTGGGAATCGAGGTGGTCAGAGCCGCCATTCGGTTAAGTGTGGCCCCACCCGCGGCTACGCGGGCCTTGTCGGTGGCGGTGGCGATGTCGGTAAAGCGGTCATCAAGGCTCATTTCGCCGGTCGGCACGAGGAACCGCACAAGCGAGAAGGCGTTCGAACCCGAATCGCGGGTCCTGTTGCTGATGGCCATAGACGCCCGTAGTGCCTCTACGGGCTGGCCCAATTCTCGGTGATACGTGCCGGCTGCGTCGGCTGCCACCGTGAGGAGGGCGGTGTTTAGGGTGCCGCCACGGCGCTTGGCTGCCTTCTTCATCGGTTCGAGCGGGGTGCGAATGATCTCGACCCGCCGACCGAGAGACCGCGCTGTCCACAGTGGCGAACGAGCCGGCTCGTTGTCATTCAATTGGCTGGCCGCCGACCTCATTGTGGCGACCACATCGTGGGCTACCGATGGCAAGCGCACGGGATCGGCCAGAACCCCGGCCAATTGGCGAAGGCTGTCGATCGGACGGCGCATCGCGTCGGTCAGAACTGATTGCAGCACCTCAAGCGGGACGGGCGTCGGTGACTTCACGGGCACATAGACCAATGGCTCGGGCTCGGGTGCGTCGCGGGAGAGGTCGAGAAACTGCATCGAGAGCCGAATGCTGCCCTCGCCGTCGGCAATGGTGTGGTGCATCTTTTGCAGGAGCGCCCCCTTTCCTCCCCGCAGGCCATCCACCGCGATGAACTCCCACAATGGCCGTGATCGGTCGAACGGGGTCGTTGCGATTTGGGAAGCAAGGTCAAGCAATTGGCGCATCGTGCCCGGGGCCGGCAACGCCACGTGCCGCACATGACGCTCAATGGCGAATTCGCTATCGTCTACCCACTCTGGTGGGGTGAGGTTGCCGATGCTGGGCTGGACCCGTTGGCGAAGCCGTGGCACAGCAATCGAAGCTCTCTGCATACGTCGGCGGAAACGCTCGACGTCAATGGGGCCATCGAGGATGGTGACGTTGGCGAAGGTGGACGACAGGAATGGATCCTTCTCGAGACGCCACATCAGGCCTTCGGCGTCACTCATTCGTCGATCGAAGCCGAGGTCGTGGGGCACCCCTTTAGGCTACGCCGTGGCAGCCCCGTGGCGCGTTGTCAGCGGCCTGTCGCACCCGCTGGCCACAGTCGACGAGCCATGGTCACCAATGCCGCCCCGGTGAGCCCACCACCGACAATGTCGGAGGCGTGATGGGCTCGAACGTACGGACGACTCGTCGCCACGGTGGCCGCGACGAGCCAGAACAGCGGACCCAAAGCCCGATGGTCGTCGGAAAGTAAACCGGCTGCCACCACCGCCGACGATGCATGCCCACTTGGGAAACTGCTGGTGGACGGGGTGCGTACATGGTGCGGATGGTTGTGGTCGCTCTCGGGCCGAGATCGGCGAAAGAGTCGTTTGATGCCCTGGTTCACGACGAAGGATTCGACACCGATACAGAGCGCGAACCGCACGGCCTGCCGTCGAGAACGCACGCCGACCAGCACCAAAAGCACGTTGATCACATGCCAGATCAGGCTGAAGTCGCCAGCGGATGAAGCTGCGTAGAACACGCGATCGGCGACCCGGTTGCCCCGTATCGCTTCGATGGCGTCATCGACGCGTCGATCTATCCGGTCTATTGCGGGGGTCATGGCGTGGCTAGTCGGACACAGAGCCCGCAGCAGCCACTGACCCGAAGGCTTCCTGGGCGGCCAAGGAGGGGTCGCCGCCAAACGCTGGGCACCAGGCCTGAAACGAGCAGTATGCGCAAAGCGGACCTTGCCGGGGTTGGAATTGGCCCGATGAACAGGCCTTCTCGACTGCTCCCCACACAGCGAGAGTACGTTTTGGCAAAAAGTTGACCGACTGCTCTGTTGGCCGGGCGATTATCGTTTCCCCGGTCGACAGGTACATGAGGCGAACTTCGGTGGGTCGGCGGCCGAAGAACTGTTGACACAAAAACGCGTAAAAGTTCACCCCACCCAACTTCGACTGCTCGTTGTTGACCCGAGGCGGGCGACCGGTCTTGTAGTCGACCACGACCAATTCGCCTTGATCAGTGAGATCAAGGCGATCGATGATGCCGCGCAGATGCAGGCTGCCGACCGGCACCTCGAGACGGAGTTCGATGCCGATGGCATTCACGGTACGCGGATCTTCCATCGTGAAGTACTTGCGAACCAGTGTCTCGGCATCGTCGAGCAGGTGCTGCTCTCCCTCGGCGTCGAGGCTGAGACCCATCCACTCAGGGTCTGTCTGAAATTCGGTGACCGCCTGATCGAGAGCGGTAAGGGCCGTTTCGAGCGTGCGTACGGTGGGATCTGTCTCGAACAGCAGTTCGAGACAGCGGTGCACCAGCGAGCCTTTGGTGGCCGAAACGCTGGGAGGCTCAGGAAGCTTTTGGATGCTGGCAAAGCGAAATTGCAACGGGCACGACGTAAATGCATCGACACGGGAGGGGGACAAATTGATCGGCACCGGGAAGCTGCTCGGCACAAGGATTGCTTCCATGGCACGCATCGTAGGTGAGGGCTGTGACACAGAAGGCGCATCACGGTTTGCGGCATGATCTGGCTAGATTCAGAGGTGTTGCTCGACCTGGAAATCCGTGCCCGAAAGCGGTATTCGGGCGGTTTTTTCGCGCTACCCTGAGCCTATGAGTGGGCATCTGCTGGATCGCGAGGCCGTCCGGGCGGCGAATCTTGCCTACTACCAGGCGTTTGAGGACAATGACCTTGACGTCATGTATTCGCTATGGGAACACGCCGAGCGCTCGACGTGCGTACACCCGGGCTGGCCCATGTTGCGAGGGTGGCGTCAGATCGCCGCCTCATGGTTCACGCTGCTGACCAACGGTGAACAAAACCAATTTATCGTCACGAACGAGGTGATCGAAGTGGTCGGCGATGTCGCCTGGGTGACGTGCGACGAGAACATACTCAACGAAGGCGCCGGTGCCACGGTGGCGGCCCTCAACATGTTTGTACTCTCGGCCAGCCAGTGGCGGCTTGTCACTCATATCGGCAGTCAGGTGCGTGGCTAACCCGACTATCCGACGTCGCAGGGACCGTCGGCGGTAGCGAATCGGGAGTCACCGATGTCGCGGGCCGAACCAACTCGAAATACCGTCCCGTTGGCCGAGAGCGTGAACGAGCCGATCCCGCGGTAGGCCTCAACGTAGGCGACTGCCGCATCGGTATCGGTGGGCGGGGTGAAGTTCGGTAGATCGCCCAAACCCTTGGGCGGGTTGCAGCGAGTCGGCTTCTCTGCGGCCCGAACGCTGGGGAATGGATCGATAGGGGTGCCGTCGGGGGCATGGATCTCGAAGTGCGTGTGCGTGGTCTCCTCCGAGTCACCACTGTCACCCATGTATCCGATGAACTGGCCAGCCACGACGCGGCTGCCCTCGGCAATGCCCGGTGCGAAACGCCAAGCCGCCGGGTTCGTGGCGTCATCAGTTCCGGGGGCATCGTTATTCATGTGGTAGTAGCGATAGTCCCAGCCCTGATCATCGGTGATCACCAGACCCCAACCAGCGGTTACATGGTTTTGCACGATGTGGCTGATCACGCCATTGGTCGTCGCAACGATGGGTTGCAGCTTCGAGCCCAGAATGTCGACACCGATGTGGAAGTGGGTGGCGATGTCGCCCCGATAGTCACCCCAACCATCGGCGTAGCTAACGGGTCCGAGTGTCGGAAACACGATGGGACGCACCGGCCAACCACCGGCTGGCGCGTCGAAGACGCTCTTGGCCACCGCTGCGGCCGGATCGACGGCTTTGCTCGTCGTTGCGGACGAGGATGCGGCCGTGGTGGTGGTCGTGGCCGCCGATGTCGTGGCCGAAGCCTTATCGGTCGATGACGGCTGGGAGGTCGGCGACTTGACCGAGGTCGAACCCGTTGAGTTCCCCGAGATAGCGACCGCGGCACCGACGTTGGACGATGGCGGGGCCGTTCCCTGTGTTGACGCGCCCGACGAGGGAGCGTTCACGGCAGCAGTTGGTGTCGTTACGGCCTCAGGAGGGCCTGGCACGCTCGTGGCCGCCGCTGACGTGGCGGGTCCGCCCGGCACGGACGAGCCAGGGGTTACCGAGCTGGTCGCGTTTGTCGCTGACGGTGGGGTCGGAGCGAGACTCGCCGACGAAGCAGGAGTCGACGGCGGAGTCGTGGCGTCAAGGGAGGCGGGAGTGGGCGACGACGGATCAGCCGCCAACGCAGGTGCGGCTGCCAGGGTGGCAGTCGCAACGATGGATGAGATTGTGAGCAGGGCCCGACGGGACATGGTGTGTTCATCGGCGTAAGCCATCGGAAACTGAGACAAGAAGCGGGCTGTTTGGCGGGAAGATCCAGAAGATTTACTGACAAATACTTGTGTTCGGGCGCGAAACAACCCCGGCTGAACACTCGACGTGACCGGCCGGGGTTGTTGTGAACCGAACTAGCGGCGCTGAAGCTTGGAGAACAAGCGCAGCAACTCGAGGTATAGCCACACCACGGTGACCATCAGACCGAAGCCTGCGTACCACTCCATGTACTTCGGAGAGCCAGCGGCGACGTATCGGGTGACATTGTCGAAATCCAACGCCAGGTGCCATGCGGCGAGCCCAGCGGCGAACACGCTGAAAAGGATCCCGATAGGGGACGCTGAATGGATGAACGGGACGTTCACGTGGAACAGGTTCAACACGATGGAAACCAAGTAGAACAGCATCAATCCCATGGTGGCCGCTCCAACAACACGACGCATACGGTCAGTGACCTTGATGATGTGGGTCTTGTAGAGGAACAACATGATGGCAAAGACGCCAAGGGTGGCACCGATGGCTTGCACGACGACGCCCTTGTAGGCGACGTCGTAGACGTGCGAAATGGAGCCCACGATGAGGCCTTCGACGCCGGCGTAAACGGGGGCAAGAATTGGGGCAAGTGTCGGTTTGAAGCGAAGCAGCATGGTGAGCCCGAAGCCGCCGAGTACCGCCAGCAGTATCCAGCCCGGGAAGCCGGTCCGGACCCCTTCGCTGACCTTTATGGCATTCCAGCCGAAGACCGCCGTGGCCAGCAAGATAGCAAACAGCGCGCCTGTAGCGGTCACGGTGCCAGACATGGTCATGCGGTCACGGGTCGAACCGGGGCCGTCGTTTATACCCGGAATGTACTGGGAAGCGCTGTCGGGCGCGGCCCAACCGGCCTGTGATGCCTCACGGAACGACTTGTCGTTAAGAACGGGATTTGGCATGGAAGAGTTGCTCCTCGAGCGGGATCTCACGGTGAGAACGGTCGCTCCTAATGTGCAACATAGCCCGTGTGGTCGTTCATTCCGACGACATGGCATGATTTGGGGCGCCACTTGACACATGGCGCGGGCCGATTCGTGTTTGCCCTTCAGGCGCCCATTCGAACTACGCTGAAGCTCAGTGCGTCCTGCCAAGGCGTCTTGAAGCACTTTTTACCGCACCGCACCATGTCTGGATATACCTGCCTCCGCAACTCGGTCCTGTTGTCGTCGCCCCGCGGGCGTCGTGGCTTTGTCGCGGCGGTTCTCTGGTGACGGTCGGGGAAATTGACCAACCGCAGGCCACGTGGGTTTCGTTGCCCATCGAGGCACTCGTCACCGAATTCGGACCAGCCATGTTCCGCGTGGCGCAGTCGATAGTCGGCGACCGCACCATTGCTGAAGACGTTGTGCAGGAGTCGTTGCTGCGGGCGTGGCAGCATCTGGCCGACTTCCGAGGCGACGCGCCGCTGAAGAACTGGGTGCTACGTATCACGCACAACTGCGCGGTCTCGGCCGTGCGCCGCCGCCGTGAAGATGTGCGCGACCCGACCGTCATGGCCGAGACCGAACAGCAAGTCGGTGGTGCCGACACCGAGCGCACCGTGACGGGCCGAGCCGCCATGGCTGGTCTGTGGCAGGCCCTTGACACGCTCGACGCCACCAGTCGCTCGATCGTGGTGCTGCGCGAAATCGAGCGAATGTCGTATGAGGAAATTAGTGAGGTTCTGGGGCTTCCGTTACCCACCGTGAAGACGCGACTGTTCCGCGCAAGGCGTACGCTGTCAGAACGTCTAAAGGAGTGGCGATGAGTATCGCCTTTCGTCGGGTAACTGATGCCGCGCTTTTGCGGTGGCTCGATGAGGCTCCAGCGCGGCTTGAGCGGTATCTCGCCAGTCATCCAGAGGCGGCGGCCCGCTTGGAGCAGCTGACGGCTTTCAGCCCCAGGATGGGCGAGCATCTCGAGTTGGCCCTGGCCCCCGATGATGATTTCGCCGAACGAATGGTGCGCGCTGTCACTCCTCCAGCGCGAGCGGCGGAGACTCCGGCGCTACTATTGGACATGCTGACGTTGCCATGGCGAACGGCGTCGTTGCTTGTCGATCCTCGCCGGAGCCAGGGAGTTCAGTAGTGAAATCGTTGATAATTGCTGTCGCCGTTATCGTGGTGTGCGTCGTGGTGGGATCCATCCTCGCTCCCGTCGTTCGTAAGTTCCTCGCCAAGCCCGACCGGCCCGACGCCATTCGTGAGGTGGCCCCTGCGGTTGCCAGCTTTGTGTTCTGGCTTTTCGTCGTTTTTGGTGTGCTTTTCGCGCTGGCCCAGGCCAGCCCGGGTTCGCTTGACCACATCCCCGCGAGCATCATCGCGTATGTACCCAAGGTCGTAGTTGCCGGGGTACTGATCATTGCTGGCAAAGTCGTGGGCACGCTGCTCGGTATGACCGTTGGCCGGGCGATCTTGAAGGCCACCGGCGACCGTCGGCCATCTGTCGAGCGTATCGTCGCTATGACCGTCATGTGTCTCGCTGCGCTGATCGGTGTCGGCCAGGTCGGTATCAACACCACCATCGTGAATCTGGTCTTGGCCGCTTTCCTGGCTTGTCTGTCGCTCTCGGCGGCCTTGCTCGTCGGTTTCGGTGGTCGAGACATCTCCCGCCACGTCGCCGCCGGGCGTTACCTACGTGGCGTTCTGCAGCCCGGCTGGACGGTTCGTACCGGTGACCAGACCGGCCGCGTCATTGCCGTGCGTCCGGCCTCGATCGAGATGCAACTTGCCGACGGCTCGATCGTGTTCGTTCCCAACAGCGAGGTGCTTTCCTCACACCTCTATGTGCTTGACGCCGCCGAAACACCGGCGACTGGCTGACGCACGCGACGCGTAAGGCGCAGATAGACAAAACCCCACAGCACCGCCAACGCGCCCAGAATGCGCATCGCAGCACCGGTACCGAGCCATTCCTTGAGCCCGGCCGCCACGAAGTAGCTGACGGTCGACGCCAACATCACCAAGGCCATGTCGGCGGCCAACATCCGACCTCGGAAGGCATCTGATGACCGGGCCTGGATACCGTACGCCGACAGCGACCACTGGTTTCCACCGCCGAGGTGGGCCACGCAGGTGCCGACCGCAGCCAACGCCAGGATCGGAGCGACCGAGACGCCGACATAGGCGGCGCCGTAAATCACGCTCGACCATGCGCACACCATGAGGAGCGTGGCCGTTGCGCTGCTGGTGTATCGCTTGGCCAGCAGGGGGCCGACCACGACACCGACGCCTCTGGCGGCGAGCAGCACTCCGACAGCACCGTCACCCCCGCGAAATCGGCCGACTGCCAAGCTGGTCAATAGAGCGACGACACCTCCGGACAAACCCACGCCGCCCTTGGCGAATAGCAAGGCAAACAGGGTCGGATCCTGCCGGGCATACCGTACGGCTTCCCGGCTGTCTGCGATTGGGTGAACCCTGGCTCGTACCGCGGTGCTCGGCGCGTTCGTCGGACGACGGATCAGACAAATGACACCGGCGGCCAACGCAAAACTGGCGGCATTCGCGATGAACGAGGCGGCGCGACCAAAGTGTTGGGTGAAAATGGCTCCTACGGCTGCGCCAACGGCCAGCATTATGCCCCAGAGCGAGTGGGTGGCTCTTATGGCCGCGGGGAGATCAGCGGCGTGGACAATGTTGGCCAGCGCGGCCCCGGCCGCGGGTGCGAAAAAGGCCGCCAGGCTCGAGATCAGCACCTGTGCGGCGTAAGCGATCCAGATGCGGCCTGGCCCGACCAACAAAAATCCGCAGGCCGCCAGAGCCGCAGCGAGCGATGACCAGATCATCACCGTGCGCCGGTTGAAGCGGTCAGCGGCCGGGCCGGCGAAGGGTGACAGGGCGAACGAGGGCACCATCTGCGCCACAAAGATGCCTGAGATCGCCAACGCCGACCCACGGGTTGCATCTGTGATGACGCCCAAGAGGGCGACCAGGGCGAACCAATCCCCGCCGTAGGACACAATCTGGCCGACGAAAAGGGCCCGGAAATCGCTGTTGCGTTTGAGAAGGTCGAACACCGTGGTCTACGACGGCCGGGTCGCGTGGTCGTTCAAGACCATAGCCAGGGCGGCCGTGATGCGTTCGGCCGTGGGAAGGTGCAGGTATTCGTTCGGGCCGTGGGCGTTGCTCTCGGGGCCGAGTACCCCGGTGATCACGAATTGCGCCTGCGGAAATCGCTTCCCCAACATCCCCATGAACGGGATCGATCCGCCTTCGCCTTCGGTGAGAAATGATCGACCGAACGTCGCATGGGATGCTCGGGTCAGACTTTCGGTGAGCCAGGGGGCGAACTCGGGCGCATTCCAGCCGGAGGCCGCTTCGGTGTCGTGAACAATGACCGTGGCCCCCGACGGCGAATCAGTCGACAGCAGCCTCATCAGGGCGTCTCGGGCGGTGTCGGCATCGACCGTCGGCGGCAGTCGGAACGACAACCCCAGGGTCGTGGATGGGCGCAGCACATTGCCGGCGCGGCTCGTGGGCGGGAAGCCGTCGGCCGAGATGTAGGACAGGGTCGGTCGCCAAGTGCGTTGCAGAAACTGGTCGATCGCGTCTGATGACACCGGTTGGGTATTTCCTGCGAACGGGTATTCATCGCTCGGCCGCCCACCGATTGCAGCTGCAGTGGTATGGGTCTCGATGAGGCGATCGGGCGGGATGCTCGTGTGCAAGGCATCGACCAGAATGTGGCCGGTCGATGCGTCTTCTACCCGATCGAGCAGTTGGCGCATGATGCGAAAGCTCGACGGCACGATGCCACTCACATCGCCCGAGTGAAGTCCGTTCTCGAGCACCTCGACGGTGAGGCGCAGTGCGACCAAGCCACGCAGACTCGTGGTCACCCACATGCGGTCGTAGTCGGCACAGCCTGAGTCGAGACAAATCACCAGGCTTGGTCTGCCGATGCGGTCGGCGAGATGTTCGACATAGGCAGCTAGGTCGGGGCTACCGGACTCTTCGCTCGCTTCGATGAGCACAACACAGCGAACGTGGGTGCCACCGCCTGCGTGCAGGGCTTCGATGGCGGTCAACGACGCAAACGCGCTGTAGCCGTCATCGCCGCCTCCTCGGCCGTACAGCCGATCACCTTCGCGGACCGGGGTCCAGGGCCCAAGCCCATCGCGCCAGCCCGTCATTTCTGGCTGCTTGTCGAGGTGGCCGTACAGCAGCACCGTGTCTTCGCCTTCGACCCCGGGCGATGCCGCAACCTCGATCACAATCATTGGACTGCGGCCCTCAAGTTCGACAACCTCGACCGTGAGGCCAGGAATCGGGCGATCTCGACACCACGCGGCGATGAGGGCCACGGCGGCGTCCATGAAGCCGTTGGCCTTCCAGTCGGCGTCAAATGCGGCCGAAACGTTCGGTATTGCGATGTATTCGTGGAGCGCTGGCACGATCGAGCCTTCCCATACCTCGGCGGATCGGGCGCGGGCGAGGGCGGCAAAGGTCATGCGTGCGATGTTAGGACGAGGGCTTCGGGGATACATTGCCGACCATGTACAAACTCTCGCTCTCTGTCGCCGGTCTCGCCGCCGTAGCGATTTTGACCAGCGGATGCGGGGGAACTTCGGTGAAGTCGACAGGCACGGGTGGGGCGGTGTCGGTTGTCGAGGGAGACATCTTCCTCGACAAGAGTGAATATCGTGTGCCGAACGGGCCGATCCAGATAACCGTGACCAACGCCGGCAAGGTGCACCACGACCTTCGAGTTCGCAATCAACCGTTCTTTATCGAGACCGTCGCCGGCGAGAAGGCCGCCGGCTCTGTCACGTTGTCGAAAGGTACCTACGACCTGTTCTGCTCGATTCCCGGGCACGGTAACGCCAAGGCCCGCCTTATCGTGGAGTGATAGGGAATTGACCCGGAGCGGGCGGCGCAACAAATGCCTCGCATGGATGCGACCGCGAGTGGCCGGCTGTCACGTTCAGCTAATGGCTGAGTCGGGTGTGGCTGAGGCGATCGAGCACCGCGTCGGCTTGGGCCATCATCCGGCGGACGAGTTCTCCGGCGGGAATGAGCGTGTCGATGGCGCCCGCGCCTTGACCGCACGGCATGAACTCGTTGCGAGGATCGGAGGCGAACTCACTGGAGTGACCGAGGTGGTTGACGCCCGCTTGCACCGACCGGAGATACTGCTGCGGAAACGGGGTGAGCTCGTCGGGATGATCATCGAAATGGTTCGTCCAATCGGTACGGATCACTCGACAGGGCTTCCCGGTGTAGGCACGCGAGATCACGGTGCCATCGTCGCCCGTCGCCAACATGGCCTGCTGATACCCAGCTACCGCACGGGCTTCGGGCGTGGCGATGAAGCGGGTGCCAAGCCATACCCCGTCTGCACCGAGCGCCAGCGCTGCCGCCAAGCCCCGACCGTCGAAGAGTCCGCCGGCGGCCACCACGGGCACCAGATGACCAACTGCATCGACGACCTGAGGAACCAGAGCCATCGTGGCCACCAATCCTGTATGACCGCCGCCCTCGGTGCCCTGAGCCACGACGAAATCGCACCCGCTGGCTACCGCGGCCACGGCGTGGCGCACTTTTCCGCACATCGAGCCCACGATCACGTTACTGGCATGCAGACGGTCCACCACATCGCGAGGCACGCCGAGCCCGGCCACGAACAACGAGGCGCCACCGTCGATGAGCGCCTGGATCCCATGGTCGAGTGATTGGGGCACCGCAGTCAGCAGATCGACGCCGAACGGTTTGGTCGTGAGGCGGCGCACGCCAGCGATTTCGCGGACGAGTTCGTCGGCACGCATGGTGGAGGCGCCCAGGGTGCCGATACCACCCGCCTCGCTCACGGCGGCCACCAGTTCGTGATAGCTGACGCCACCCATCCCGGCCAGCATGACGGGATGTTCGATCTCGAGGAGGTCCGTGAGTCGGGTACGCATGGCTCCACCGTATCGCTCTACCGGATGGCTGCGGCTTACTGAAAGGCGCCGGACCGGCTGAGGAAATGGCGATGCCAGCGGTTCGGTGTGGCGAGGATGGCGCGCGGCTCATCCTCGAACAGCCAACGAGCAAAGTATCGCCGAGTCCAGTCAGTGGCTCCGGCCACCCGTACGGAGCCTCGGGCACCTCGCTCGTGCGCCAACGCCCGGCCGAGCACGTGAGAGAGGCGATGGTCGGCGAGAAGATGGTGGCGCACCGCTTGGACATAGTCGGCTTGGACCGCTTCCGCGGTGGCGTGGGCAGTGATCGATTTGGCGGCGGCAATGCCCGTGAGTAGGGCTTGTCCGATGCCTTCACCCGTGAGGGTGTCGGTTGCGCCGGCAGCATCACCAACGAAAAGGACATGGTCCCGGCCGAGGACGGCCTTGTCGATGCGGGCCGGGATGGGCCAGGCCGTATGGCGTTCCGGCCAGGTCACGTCGGGTCCGAGGGCAGCTGCGATATGGGGACGCCGCAAGATTTCCGGCCAAAGGGCCTTCATATCACTGACCTTGCGCACACCGTCTCGCAGAATCCCAAACCCGACGTTGGCCCGATTCCCCGGCAGGGGGAAACTCCAGACATAGCCTGGTAAAAGGTCGGGCTCGAACCAAATCCAGAGTCGTTGGGCGGACGATCCAGTGACATTGTCCGCGTACTGGCGAAATGCGTGCCATTCACCGAGGTACCCGTTGGTAGAGAGGCCGAGTAACTTTCGGGTCGGGCTCCACATGCCGTCGGCAGCAATCACAAAACCCGGTCGAATCACCCCGATACCACTGATGGTCACCTCGACACCCAGCCCGGAGTTGGTGATTCCGGTGAGCGCATGGCCCTGACGGACGTCGGCACCGGCCGCCGTCGCCACCTGCACCAAAGCGGCGTCGAGTTCGCGTCGCGGGGCGACGGCGCCGAAGACGCCGCGGTCGCGCGGAAAGGGGAAACCGACCTCGCGGCCCGACGGTGACCGCACCCAGGCCGAGTCGACGGGTTGCCAGTTGGGCACCAAGGTCGGTGCGAAACCGAGTTGCTCCAACAATCGCAATGCCCCGGTCGTCAGGCCGTCGCCGCAACACTTGTCCCGCGGGAAGCTAGCCTTATCGGCAACCAGAACAGACCGACCAGCTCGGGCGAGTGTGATCGCGGCTGCCGTTCCGGCCGGGCCCGCACCGATAATGAGCACGTCAGGCGAGGACACGACTGATGAGGATACCGGGCCCGATGCCCGAACGCCCGGCCGAAGATCACTCCTCGCGCATGGCGTTGGTCAGTTCGGTGATCAGCTCGGGGGTGAGTTGCTGGCCGACCCGCTGAACGAGCAGCGACATCTCATAGCTCACCAGTCCGAGGTCGCACTGCTTGTTGCATACGACGCCCAGAACCGAGCCGCCGCGAATCGCGGTTACCAGCAGGTACCCGGCTCGCATCTCGATGATGACTCTGTACATCTCCCCGCAGTGCAACAGCCCGGCAGCCCCGTCGGAAAGGCTGCGAACCCCGGTCACAATCGCTGCGACTCTGTCGGCCGACTTGCGGTCGAGATGGGCCACCGCCATGAGCACACCGTCGGTGGAGACGACGACCGCCTGGTCAGCGCCGACTGTGTTCTCGACGAAGCTCGACATCAGCCAGTTGAAATTCGCCGCCGAACTGGAAAGCTGGGGAGTGAATCCTTGTACCGTCATAGCGATTTTTCCTTGGCCACAGGCTCAATAGATCGGCCGCAGGTCGCTGGTCATGAATCAAACGGCCAGAGACTTTCGCTGACCTTGACAGTCCCCGGCCCGAACGACTCGACTCTGCTCTCGAAATGTCGATGAAGGGAACCCAAAATGGCTCGTCTTTGTGAAGGTCGTGTCGCAATAGTCACTGGTGGGGGGCGTGGTATCGGCCGCGAGCACTGCCTCTCGCTGGCCCGCCACGGCGCGCTGGTAGTCGTAAACGACCTCGGGGCCAGCGTTGGCGGCGACGGCGGAGACCTGAGTCCGGCCGAGCAGGTTGTGGCCGAGATCGTGGCCATGGGCGGCGCAGCGGTAGCCAATGGTGAAGACATCTCATCGTGGGACGGGGCCGAGCGGCTCGTTCGGTCGGCTATAGAGGTCTTTGGCGACGTGCATGTGTTGGTGAACAACGCCGGGATTTTGCGCGATCGGATGCTGACAAACATGACCGAAGCCGAATGGGATTCCGTCATCAACGTGCACCTCAAAGGCACTTTTGCGCCAAGCCGGCATATCGCCGCCTACTGGAAGGAGCGATCCAAAGCTGGCCACGAAGTGTCTGGGCGCATTATCAACACCACGTCGGTGTCGGGCATTTACGGAAACATCGGTCAGACCAACTACGGCGCCGCGAAGGCTGGTATCGCAGCGTTCACCAATATCGCCGCCCTTGAACTGGCTCGCATCGGCGTGACGGTAAATGCGGTCGCTCCGGTGGCCTTGACCCGCATGACGGAGGGTTTGGGCACCATGGGCAACACCGATGCGGAAAAGGACCTGCGGTCGCCCCGCTGGATCGCCCCGATCGTCACCTGGCTGGCGTCCACCGAGAGCGCAGGCGTCTCCGGGAGGGTATTCGAGGCGTCGGGCGAGCTGCTAGCGGTCACGCAGGGCTGGAATCGCGGACCGCAGCACGCTCCGACCGATGATCCGACCACCCTGGGGCCGATTGTAGAAGAGTTACTGGCGGACGCTCGCCGGAACTCGGGCATGAACGGTCAGCCTGGGAGTTGGCCCCAGCCGCAGTCCTGAGCGTCGATTCGTGCCTCGGCACCCCAGTCGGGGGTGTGAGCGAGGATACTGGCGTATGGCTGCGGCGAGCCGCAGCCATACGCGTGGGCGTCGCCGGCGCGCCATCTAGGGCAGTTCGTCGTTGTAATCCCAGACGGGCCAATCCGCCACGGTGGCGATAGCCCGCGACACGGTGTCGCGCAGCAGCGACGAGTGGGCGTTGAAGGAACCGTTTACCGTGATGGCGAACGTGAAGCCATCGGCTCGATGCACCATGGCGCCACGAGCTCCGTCGAGACTGCCGCCGTGCCCGAACGAGCCAGGCCCGAACACTTCGGCCCCGAGCCCCCAACTGCCGAAGCCGGGTTGTACCGTTGTGAATTCGGCGTAGAGCATAGGGCTGAGCAGATGCGCCCCGGGTTTGTCAGGATCGAGGCCGTCGAGGAACCGGACGAGGTCGGTCGGCGTACCGATCAGATCGCCGGCCCCGCCGATCGATTCCATGAAATTTCCCCCGCCGGGCTCATCGACGGCCGGGGTGCGGTGGGTGACATCGGTCGGGCCGAAGAGGTGGCTGCGGCCGACAACCACGTCGCGTATGCCGCGACGGCTAAGGGTGAGGTGCAGGGCGGCTTTGGCAAAGGGCTCCCCGGTGAGCTGCTCGATCACCAAACCAGCCAGGCAGTAGTTCATGTTGACGTAGTCGAACTGTGTTCCGGGGTTCTGAGCCAGTGGAAAGCCGACGAACCATCGGGCTGCGCTTTCGCACGATGTCGGGCCACCCGGTCCGAACGCGGTAGCGACCCCGGGCTGCTCGTTGAAGAAGGGGTCGGGGCTGCGGCGCAATCCCGAGGTATGCGAGAGCAGGTGACGCACGGTGATCGTATCGAGCCGTGGGTCGTGGCCCTCGGCAAGAGGCACCCGACTGGCCAGCACCGCAAAGATGGGGTCATCAAGCTGAATACCTCCCGCTTGCACGATCTGCAGCAGTGTGGCCGCGGTGATCACCTTGGTCATCGACGCGTACCGGAACCGGGAGTCGACTCGCATGGCGTCACCGGTATCGATGTCTCGTTGGCCGTAACTGCGGGCGTACACGATGCGCCCGTTCTTGGCCACAGTGACCGACGCACCAGCTGAACCCGTGGAGGCCACCAGTTGCTCGATGATCTGATCAAAAGCGGCTCTTGGTGGTGTCCCTTCAGACGTTGCGGGCTCGGGCGGGAGACCTGGGTCGGGCGCGGTCGGGCGCCCGATCACGTACCCGCGCACGAGCAGTGACACCCTCACGTGCTGCTCGGCCGAGAGCGATAGGCGGTCACCCTCGCCGACAGGCACCCATGCGGGCGAGACCGTGGTGGTGCCAGCTCCCTGCACCGCCAGGGTGGTGGCGGCCGAACGGGGGGTACGGGCCGGAGCGATGAAGACGTTGCCCGAGTCGCTGGCGTCAGCGGCCTGTACTTCGGCGACTACCGCGGCACCGCTCTGTGTGGGCAGACCACCAGCAGTTCTCAGGCTGACGTCGTGCCGGTATGGTGGTTCGAGGGCGTCAGCGTCGAGCGCCAACGGGGGATTGAGAGGCACGAACAGACCCTCGCTCGATCGAGGCGCGCTCAGCCCGGTAAACCAGCCGACCAGATCAACGGTAACCCCCGTGGCGGCGGTCGTGGCGAGGGATACCTTTCCGCCCTGACCCGGCGTGATGACCACCAGGTTCGATGATGTCCATCCGGCTGCAGGTATTTGTATCTGGGCCGTGTCCGGCTGAGAGTCGCCTGTCGGCCAGAGGGTGACCGTGCCTACCGGCACAGCTTCAAACAAGTTGATGCGCATGACCGCGGCAGCGGCATCGATCGGGACGGCGTTGGTGCCAACGACGGCGATGTTGATTCGTCCACCGGCGGGTAGGGACCCAGGTGTGGCGATCGACTTTGTCGAGTCGACCAACCGCGCACCGCTGCCGCGCACGTATCGACCATCGGCGGAGCCCTTGGGGGTCTTTTCGAACCAGCCCACGACGTCTACCAGTACATCCATGGCGGTCGAGGACCGTATGGCGATCTCACCGCCGCCGTTCGGAACAGTGACGACCAGTTTGCCGACTGCGTCACCGGTTCCTGCGACGGCGATGCTGGCGGAGGTCGGGGCCTTTGCTCCGGCGGTCCATACGGTGAGTTCCCCCGCATCGTCGGGATGCAGGGCCGTCACGTTGACCGCAACGGCGGCCATAGAGTCGCTTGGAAAACCGCCCTGACCTGCGAGTCCTACGAGGCGTTCAGCGCCGGCGATGAGCGGCGCGCCGGTGATTCGGGTGTCGAGAACGCGGGCCGACGGCAGCGGGCGAAAGGCGGCGGCCCCGGGATCAATGACCAACGGTGGCAGGGTGGTAGTGGTCGGTGGCGCGGTCGTCGGTGGCGGCACGGTGGCGAGCGTCGATGGTGAGAAAGTCGCCTGCGGCGCAGATGCCCCCGAGGGCGGCGTGCTCGATGTTCGGGTCGTACATCCCGCTGCGGTGAGAGCGATGAGGAGGGCCATCCACAGCGACACCGTCGGTCGAAGGGTGCGCATCAGAACAAGCGAAGTTCGTCTGGTTGCACGCCGCGAAGCTCGTCGTAGTTGACCTCGACACATCTGAAACCGCGCGCCTCGGCCAGTACACGGGCTTGTGGTTTGATGACCTGGGCCACGAATACGCCGCGCACCGGCCTGAGGCTGGAATCACGCTCCAGTCGCTCGATGTAGCGGGCCAACTGTTCGACACCATCGATATCACCGCGTCGCTTGACCTCGATGGCTACCACCTGACCGAGGGCATCGCGACACAGCAAATCGACGGGTCCGATATCGGTGGGGTACTCGCGCCGAACCAGGATGAGATCGAGCTCGATTGAACCTGGAGTCGCCGCCAAAAGCTCCTGAAGATGGGCTTCAACGCCATCTTTTTGCAAGCCAGGGTCGATGCCGAGCTCATGTTGCTGGTCGCTGATGATCTGCGACAGCGTGATGATGAGCTGCTCGCCCTTGGGGTTGGTCACGGTGATGACGTCCCCCGCGTCGGCCAGCGTATTCGGCGCATTCATCCAGTTAAGTGGCTTGTACGCGCCGCCGTCGGCATGGATGGCGACGCAGCCGTCCGCTTTCACCATAATCAGACGCGTGGCGAGGGGGAGGTGTGCGGCCAGTCGGCCTTGGTAATCAACGGTGCATCGGGCGAGAAGGAGGCGCATAGGTCAACTCTTGACGGAAGTGAGAGGGCAGCGGACTCACGGACCGCCCGGCGATTCCGATCACAAAGGCATGTCGCGAGACGAAGAACCGTACACCTACACCAACGGCATTCCGGCGATTCGCATCGCCGATCTCTTGCGTACCGTTCGGATCGGAGCCGGCGTCTCTGATCGTGACGCGGCCCGGGCGTT
>JAYTVF010000062.1:0-2372 GCA_043744155.1 Acidimicrobiia bacterium
GCCTCGTCTTGGGCAGCGAAGAAGAGACTGAGTTCGTCGTACAGCGCCTTGTTCTTTTTGAGGAGCGGGTCACTGTCGACGATGGCGAAGGCCGCCTCGCGAGCCTTGGTCACCAATTCACGATCACGACGCAACGAGGCCAGCTTAAGGTCGCTGCGACCCTTCTGAGCAGTGTTCATGATGGTGCCCTCGCCGCGGAGGTCGAGGTCGACTTCGGCTAATTCGAACCCATCCGTTGAGGCCACCAGCGCCTCGACCCGCGGATTGCCTTCGGGGGCGCCCTCATCCTTTTCGCCAGTGACCAACCAGCACAGCGACGCCACCTTGCCTCGGCCGACGCGACCTCTGAGCTGGTGGAGTTGCGCGATGCCGAAGCGGTCGGCGTCGAGGATCACCATGACTGTCGCGTTTGGCACGTCAACTCCCACCTCAATGACAGTGGTGGCCACCAGCACATCAAGCTCGCCTCGCCGGAATCTGTCCATCGTCTCGGTCTTTTCGGCCGGAGCCAGCCGACCGTGCAGTAGACCGAGCCGCAACCCTCGAAGATCCACAAGGCAAAGCCGATGAAACGTTTCCTCGGCCGAGGCAACTTCGAGCTTCTCGCTTTCCTCGATCAGCGGACACACCACGAAGGCTTGCTGACCGGCCGAAACTGCGGCTTGCACGTCGGCCCACACCGCTTCTTCCATCAGCGGACCGTCGGCCCACATGGTCTTGATTGGCGTACGACCCGGCGGCATCTCGTCCAGCACCGACACGTCGAGGTCGCCGTATACCGTCATTGCTGCGGTACGCGGAATAGGGGTGGCGGTCATGACCAGAACATCGGGAACCGTGCCCGACAAGCCTTGCTCGCCCTTGGTGCGCAGCATCGCTCGTTGCTCGACCCCGAAGCGGTGCTGCTCGTCCACCACTACGACCCCAAGACTCTTGAATACCACCGCGTCTTGGATGAGGGCGTGGGTGCCAACCACCAGATCGATTGTGCCGTCGGCCAGCCCGGCCATGGTCTCACGGCGTTCGGCAACCGTCACCTTATTGGTCAACATTGCCACCCGCAGCGGACGATCACCGAACAGGTTGCCGGGCTCGGGAACTTCGAGGCCAGCCAGTAGCCGGGCCATCCCCACGTAGTGCTGCTCGGCAAGAACCTCGGTGGGGGCCATAAGCGCTCCCTGATGCCCTGCCTGTACCGCGGCCAGGAGCGCGGATACGGCCACCGTTGTCTTGCCAGAACCGACATCGCCCTGCAACAGGCGGTGCATCGGATGTGGGCCAGCCAGGTCATTGTCGATCTCGGCGATCACCCGGGTTTGGGCGCCGGTCAGCCCGTATGGCAGGGCCGCGTGAAATCGTCGAACCAGCTCGCCACCGACTTTGTGGCGGATGCCAAGCGAGTCACGCTCGAGCGCCCGCTTGCGTAACACCAAGATCAGCTGCACCCGAAGCAATTCATCGAAGGCGAGCCGCCGCCGTGCCTGCTCCTTAGCCGCCATGGTCTCGGGAGCGTGAATGGCGAACAACGCGGATTGACGGTCGATCAAGCCGAACCGCCCCAAGATGGCCGATGGCACCGGATCGGCCAAACCACGGGGCTTACACCGATTCAGGGCTTGCTCGACCCATCCTGCAATCTCCCAGGTGGCTAGGCCACTCTTTTCGCTTTGAGGATAGATCGGCACGATCTTGCCCGTGCGGTCTCCGATGACGTCGACGATGGGGTTCGTCATCTGCAGACCGCCCTGGAAGACATCGGCTTTTCCGAACAATGCAACGGTCATTCCCTCGCGAAGCTGCTTTTCTCGCCAGGGTTGATTGAAGAACGAAATCGACATTTGACCCGATCCATCGCCGACGCGAGCGGTGATGATGGTCTTTCGCTGCCGTGTGATCCGCTTGGTGACGCTGCGGATATCGACCAACACCAACGCCTCGTTCCCGGGGATGAGGTCTCGAATACGCGCCTCATTCGTTCGGTCCAGCCATCGACGGGGGTAGTAGGCCACCAGGTCGGCAACGGTCGTCACGCCCATCTCGGCGAGACCGGCCAGCTTCTTCGGGCCGATCCCCTTGATATCATCGACCGGGCGAGCGGCCAGGTCGTTGAAGGTGATAAGTGAGGTCACCAACGAGCTATTCAACGCCGAAGAGATAGGGGTACAAGGCCTGACCGCCGCCATGCACCTCCACATCGAGGTCGGGGTGGCTTTCGGCCAGCCACGCCAACAATTCGTCGGTCACGGATCGCTTGGCGTCGGCTCCCGTCACGATAGTGAGGATCTCGCGGTCGGGCGTGATGAGGTGATCGAGTAGCCGCTCGGCGGCCGATGTGACGGTGCCACCAATGGCGACGATGCCATCACCCTTGA
>JAYTVF010000063.1:0-2371 GCA_043744155.1 Acidimicrobiia bacterium
GCGAACAAGACCGCCGGGTCCGCGAGTTTGCACGACGGCGTGGCCGTCTCGGCGGGCCACCACCGACATGGCCGAGTCAGCGGCGGCCACATCCATCAAGGTGGCTTCCGCGACCCAGCGCGGGTTCTCCCACACCTGGATCGATCCGTCCGATGCCACTGGCCCGACCCAACCCTGGGACAGCACTCCTGCGTCCTCTCGGCGGCTTTCGAGCACCAGATAATGCGCACCCAGGTTGGCGAGCGCATCGAGGTGCAATGGTCCGGCAATCTGGCCGCGAAGGGTGACGGTCGGATTCAGCGGACCGCCGGCGGCTGTCCCCATGGCCGACAGCCATCGGGTTGTCACCTGAACCCCGCCGTCATAGCCATCAATCGAGCGCGCACCGAACAGGTTGTTCGCGTTCGGACGAAGGCCATTCACAAGGTAACGAGGCGGCGCAGCATCGTCGGTGATGGCAAGAGACCGGCCCGGGTGATCGGCCAAGAACCGAGGAACGGCTCCCACCAGCTCGGAGATATCCGTTCGGGTCACCAACGATCGTCCCAAACTGTGGACGTTGAACATGGCCAACTCGCCGACAACGATGACGACCAGGAAACCAGTCGCTAGGCGTCGCGGTCGGGTCCATCCGGCGAGTACAACCAGCGCCGAGAGACCAAGCCAAACGATGAGATGCCGTCGTCTGGCGGTTTGCACCGAGCCAAGAAGCGAAAGCACGCAGACGAGCACGCCAAGCCTGACCGCAGTTCGCAAGAATCGCAGCCGGATCTCGCGCCGCTGAAACAGATGCACCGCCTCGGCGGCTGCGAGAGCTACGAAAAGGGTCGGGATGATCATCCACCGCGCCGGGACTCGGGCGAATGAGAAGCCGGGTATCAGCCGGCGGGCCGCCCGGTGGACGATGGTAAAGGGTCCGAACGCGAGCACCAACGCGGTGCAGGCCGTGACAACCAGCAACCGAGTGGCGCCTCGCCGTCGACGCAGCGCCCCGCCGGTGCCGACAAGGGCCAACAGCAGCACCGAGGTTCCCAGAACGCTCGTGCTCTCAAACCCGCCTGAGGCATCGGCAGGGTTCTTGTCCAACAGGTTGCCGAGCACAGACTGCGCTAGTCGGGCTGGGTTGAGCGAGTAACCCGGCTGCGCAGCCTCTCGTACCCGCTCGAGGGATGCGACAGAGGCTCGCCCGGTCGCTTGAGCCGACAGCAGCAACTGGGGCGCTGCGAGCAGGGTACCCAACGTGGCGCCCGCGGCCAACCAGCGTAGACGGTGCCAATTTCCCGACGTTGAGGCCACAGCAATCGTGCACACGGCCACGAGTGGCAGTTCGATGTAGACGATTTGCGGGTGCCCGGCCAGAAGCGTCATGGCGATTCCTAGCGCCAACGCAGCCGTCCACCGTCGGGGACTTTCGCCAAAAAACAGACCGTGCAGAGCGACAAGCAGCCAAGGCAGCCAGGCGAGCACGAGGATCTGCTCGAACTGGATCGACTTGGTCATCCCCATGCCCGAGCCGGTGAACGCGACGGCAGCGATGAGCCCGGCCGGCGGCAAGCGCCGAAGGCGCTGTCCGACCAGCACGACCAACCCGTGGGCGAGGATGAGCATGTGGAGCGCCACTAGTAGGCCCAGAGCGCGACTGGTCGAGAAGAAGTAGCCCAAGAATTTTAGCGGATACAGCGTGCCAGCGGTCGGGTTGGCCAGGTGTGGGGTTCCGCCGAAGATGCCACTATCCCAAAGGGGAACATGGCCCGAACTCCATTGACGACGGTCGACGGCGAAGTTCGGACCGGTGTACGCAATGGTGTCGAATCCGATGACATATCGATCCAGCCGGATGAAAGGCCACATCAACCAGGTCGTCCAGATCGTGACCAGAGCGTGCTCGGAGAGCCTCGCCCAACGAGCAGTTAATGGGCCAGGTTGAGCAGACATTGCCGAGGAGTTTACCGATCGGGCCATTTGGGCTACGGAAAACACGGCATCCAGAAACTAATATTGTCGCCCATGAGTCGGATCGCGGTCATTGGCACGGGTTATGTAGGTCTTACAACGGGGGCTTGCTTCGCCAAGTTGGGTCACGAGGTGATCTGTGCCGACATAGACGTGGCCAAGGTGGAGGCCCTCAATCGAGGCGAGATTCCCATCGTCGAAGCGGGGCTTGACCAGTTGGTCAAGGAAGGCATGCGGTCAGGCCGACTGCGATTTGTAGTCGGCGCCGAGGCCGCCGCGGCCACCGCTGAGTTCGCGTACCTTTGCGTGCCGACGCCGCAGGGGATGGATGGCTCGGCCGATCTTTCCTACGTCGAAGCCGCCGCTCGCCAGATTTCCGGAGTGCTGCCGCAAGAAGCGATCGTGGTCAACAAGTCGA
>JAYTVF010000064.1:0-7710 GCA_043744155.1 Acidimicrobiia bacterium
GCTGGACTTTCGGGCAACTTCAACGTATCCGGATCGACGACGGAGGGACCATCGAAATCAACGGCAGGCATGGACACAAGGCTACTCTTCCGATCGGTGAGACGAAATGACGTAGACCCCACCTTACGGAGGGGGTGTGACAGAGTCGTCAAGCAGAATCGCGCCGGGTGCTCGTCGATCCGACGGTAGGCTTCCGCCATGGTCGACATCGATGCGAGAGTGGCGCTGGCCAGGATCGTCACCGCGGCCAGCGACGGACGACTCGACTCCATCTGTGAGCAGTTTGGGGTCCGGGTGATGTCGGCATTCGGAAGCGCAACGGGCACACGCTCAACGCATCCAAATGACCTGGACCTTGGTGTCAGTTTCGAACGTCACCCGCCCGAGCGCCACGGCACGGGCGACCGAATCGCACTTTGGTCAGCGCTTGTCGACCTCGTCGATTTCGAGGGCATCGACCTTGTCGTGCTCGACATCGACAACCCAGTGCTTCGGGCCGAGGCCCTGACGGGTGTACCGCTCTACGAGTCCCGTCGCGGCGTCTTCGCCGAAGCCCAAATCGCCGCTGTCGGTGAACGAAGAGACACCGCCGCTATGCGCCGCCGTAACCTGGAGCTGATGGCGTCATGATGCCGATGTCGCCCAATCCAGATGTGGTGGAGCGGAGGCTGGCCTTCCAGCGCGACCTGTTGACCGAGATTCGCAAGCTTCAGCCGCTATCGGTCGACCAACTGCTGACCGATCCGATTCGGCGAGCGGCGCTTGAACGCATGATGCAGGCCGTCGTGGACCTCGCCTTGGACGTCAACGGCCACATCGCCAGCAGTACCCTCGGCAAGTCACCGGGAACTGGGCGCGAGTCGTTTGATCTCATGGTCGCCGCCGGTGTGCTCGACGCTGAACATGCCGCCCGGTTGAAGCCCGCCGTCGGCCTTCGAAACATCCTCGTGCATATGTACGCAGACATCAATGTCACCCTCATCGCCGACTCTGCCGAAGAGTTCGAAGAACAGTTCTCCGCTTACGTTCGATCCGTTGCCCGCTGGCTCCTTCACTCCGACCAGGTCGACTGAGCAAGGCACCGGCTCGGTCGCCCACCACGACGTATTCCGGCTACCCGTAGCCGACCTCTGCCGCCTCACCACGTTGCGCGACTGATGCAGCCAATGATTCAACCGCCGCCGGTGGCCTCCCGAACGATGCCGGCCTCCACGAGATGATTTACCGCCACCGTGGCGGTCTGGCGTTTGACGCCATGTTCGTTCGCTACTTGGGCGACTGTGAAGACCGGGCGGCTGATGATGGCGTCCGCGATATCGAACGCAGTCCCCCGAAGCTTGGCGTTTCGTGCCAGACGACGTGCGGCTTCCTGAAAGGTCAACAACCGCGTGACTTTCAAGGCAGTGGCGTCGGCTTGCGTTCCGACCCCTTCACAGAAGAACGAGATCCAACGATCCCAATCGCCTGTTCTCGCTTACGAGTCGAAGCTGGTCCTGGTAGTCCCGTCCTCTGGCCTCGAAGCACGGCGACACCGTGAGGAGCGTACGTCGGTGGGCTTGAGTTGGGTACCCGTTCGTGCGTCACGGCGGGAGCCCGGCCAAAGGTACTCAAAGGCGTCGGCCACTGGTGGATGCTGGAGGACCCGGTTGGCTCCGCTGTGATGCTCACAGACTTTTGGGCTTCGCTCTGATCATAAACGTGGGTGATCCCGCGCTGCCGCAGGTCGGCCGAACCCGATCACAGGCGTTTCTGGGCGAGACACTTTGGCGCGCACAGGCGTGGTGTCGTCGCGGCGGCTACCCAAGTCGTCTCGACGCTGCGCCTCACAACGAAGTCCGTGGCCCGACGACAGCAAACCAGGCACCTTGGGGATCTCTGGCGATGGCGACGTGGGCACCACCGGGAACCTCCATGGGACCCTTGTGTATCGTGCCATGGCCCGCCTTGATTCGCTCGACAGCCTCGTCGATGCCGTTGGCGCCAAAGTAGGGCAGCCATGCCGGCGTTGGTGCGTTGCCCAGGCTCATCATCGCGCCGATGTCCGCGCCGTTGTGGTGAAATATCTGGTAGACGCCCATGTCGCCCATGTCCATCGCTTCGCCTTTCGTCCAGCCGAAGTGTTCGGTGTAGAAGCCGAAGGCCTCGCCCGGGTCGTTGGTCATTAGCTCGTGCCAATTGCCATGCCCGCTGGCTTGTTGATCGAACGCCCGGCCGGACTGCGAGCCGTCCTCCATCGGAAGGGGTTGCAGTAGTCCGAACACCGCGCCTTGGGGGTCAGCGACGATCGAGAAGCGACCCGTCCCTGGGATGTCGGCCGGTTCCATGAGCACTGAGCCGCCGGCCTCGCGTATCGACGACGCTGTTTCGTCGCAGTTGTCGGTACTGAAATAGACCACCCAGTTGGGCGGCGGGTCGCCCTGTTGGCCAACGTTGGACATCATGCCAGCCACCATGACGCCGTCACTGGCCGTTGCCAAGTGATAGGTGAAGCCCGGCATACCCGCGTCACCAATGCTCCAGCCGAGCACATTTCGGTAAAAGGTGTCGGCGGCGTCGAGATCGCTGGTACCGAGTTCATACCAGCATGGCGTGCCCTTGATTATCGTCGTCATGTTCCTCATTTCAGTTGCATCCGTGCTTGTGTACCCGCGGGGGCAAGGTCACAAACCTCGACCGTAGCTGCGGCCGTAGCCGCGGCCGGCAACGGCGCTGTGGTGCCTCATCAAGGTCCACTTTGCGGCCGGGGCCGGTTCGTGGAAGGTCAGCGTAGCGCTGTTCAGTTGTAGATGAAGCGGGCGGGATTGCCGACGACGGTAACTCCGTCGGGAACGTCGTTTCGCACGACGGTGCCTGCCCCGACGGTGGCGCCACGTCCCACACACACGCCGGGACGAATGATGGCTGCGGCGCCGACCAGGGCGCCTTGACCGATACGCGCATGCTCGCCAACCGTGGCACGCGGGGCAATGTGGGCATAGTCCTCGACGACACAGTCGTGGCTCACTGCGGCACCGGTGTTCACGATTGTGTGTCGGCCGAGCACAGTGGAGGCACCAACGATGGCGCCGTGGGCCACGAAGGTTCCGACGCCGATGTCCACACTCGTGGAAACCACGCATGTCGGGTGTACGACGGTGGCAAACGCCACGGGGCCGAGCCGACGAGCGACCTGCTCACGGGCGGGGTTGGAGCCGATCGCCACGATGATCTCGCAGTGTGCGAAGGCTGCCGCCCCCAACTCATCGAGTCCAGCCAGCACGTTCGAAACGCTCGGGTGGCCGGTCACGCCGTCCGCGCAAAAGCCCTGAACGTGCCAGCCATTTGCTTGGATGGCATCAGCAACGACCTGAGCGTGACCTCCTGCACCATAAATCAGCAGAGACAGAGATCTGTCTCTGAGGTGCCTTTCGGGCAATGCAAGGAGGGCCACAGGGGAGTAGACGTCTGGACTGAGTCAAGAGTCGCGCTCCGCTCATCATGGTTCCACCTCCGATCCACCGTCGACCGTCGCGAACACGGCTGCACGGCCAGGGCCCAACCAGGCAACGAACCCCCAGCATCCTCAACGAACCTGTCGCTCTACACCCCCAGCCCAATCTCGAACCTCCGGCCGACACCGTGCGCCAGTGTCCCTGCGTCAAGGACTAGGTTTAGCTCCGACTCGCAACGGGTATACCCGTACATGGCCGCTCATTGGTTCACCTCCACCCCACCGGGAATGGCGCCTCGCGGGGCTATCAGCGCACGTTGGAGAGGTGCGAATCATCGCTCCGGGCAGCTTGAATCGGCGGTACCCTCGGCCGGACGTTCCGCACGCGGGTCGATTAGTGAGGGCGCCTTGATCCATTTCGATACTCCGCCCGCACCCTGGGCGCCGGACTGGACGCTCCCTGCGGTGTACGGCCCGGACCTGGATTCCTGAATCCCACGAACCCCACGAACGGCACGAGCTTCCACGCATCTGATCGCCGAGCCCTGACCATCTCATGGCAGCTCGGCATTCCAGCGCCTAACCACCGACAGACCTGCACCGACGAAGCAGGAATCAAGCTGGTGTGCAGCAGTGGATAGCGGCCGCCGGACTATGCGCGATCGAACTTCCGTCAGAGCGGACGGCATGTACCAGGTAGGTGTAGTCCGTACCCGGCGAGGCGATGGAATCGGTGTAGGTGGCGTCACCTGCGCCGGTGGAAAAAACGCGTCCCGGACCTGAAGCCACACCCCGAAGCAATCGATAGCCGACCACGCCTGGATCCGTGCTGCGCGACCACGTGCAGCGCACGCTGGTCGAAGTGATCACTGTGCAACCAATGGTCATGGCAGCCGGAACCGAAACCTCGGTTGTGCTTGTCGTCGGTGCCACGGTGCTGCGAGTCGAGACGACGGTGGACGCTAGAGCGGTGGTCGATGGCGCAGTCGTGGTGACGACGGTGACGGTCGGAGCAGCGGTCGTCGCACTCAACGAGGTAGCTATTTCCTGCCGGGTAGTGCTGGTTGGGCTCAACCTCGAGGCCGTCGTTGGCGACGAACCAGTGCCGACGAGGGTGCTGGTTACGGGTACCTCGGTTGAGCTCACCACAGCAGTCGGCACCTGGGTGGCCTGATCGACCGTCGGCAGTCCGACCGGCGCGGTTCCGGCCGCGGTTGGCAGGACCGACGTCGTGGTCAGCGATGCGACGAGAGATCCAGACGTTGCGGGCCTTGACGCGATGGAGGGGGTCGACGGGTCGACCTGCGTGGCCGTTTGCACACGGTTGGTTGATCGATGCCAGGGTGCGGCCACGGCCACCGTACCGATTCCGAGGACGAAGACCGCCGCAGCCGCACCCACCAGCGGCCGAGTGCGGCGCAGCGGGATGACGGGTGCAAGATAAGGGTTTGCGGACGGCGCGCTGGCGAAACCCCGGTTGGGGGTCGGGCGCAGTTCTTCGAATCCAACCCGACCCGACGTCAGCCGGTGTTCGAGTGCTTCTAGAAAGAAGGGGTCGGCCTCGGGGATCGGCCGAGCGGCCACGCTCTTCAGCGCTATCTTCAGTTCACGGCGGGTCAGCTTCATCGTTCAGCTCGTTTCGCATGCAATATTTCTTGTCGCAGGGCGGCCAGCGCCCGATGCAGGGTCACAGCCAGCATGGGTTTGGAACAACCCAGCATCTCGGCGGCGTCGTTCGCGGTCATCCCCCGCAAATACCGAAACTCGATGACATCGCGATAGCGGGCAGAGAGACGGGGAAGGGCGGCATGCACCTCGGCCAATACCTCCTCGTTGCGTTGCTCGGTTTCGCGTACATCATTCGCACCAGCATCCTCGCCGACGCTCAGGTCGAGCATCGCTTGTCGAGCCCGGGGCGAGTCATCCCGAGAGCGACGGCGATACACCGCAGCGACCTCGTTGCCGGCGATGCGGAACAGCCACGGTCGGATACCGCGTGGCTGCCATTCGTACCGGGGCAGCGCACCCAGAACGCGTTCGAAGGTGGCCGAGGTCGCTTCCTCAGCCACCTCCTTCGAGCCGCACAGGCGGTACGAGTGGGCATACACCGCATGCACGTGACGCCGATAGATCACCGCCACTGCTTCGAGGTTGGTTCCGGCAGCCTCGACCAGTCGACGGTCCTCGTGCTCGGCTCCGGCCTCATCGGCCTCGGTCCAGTAACCGGCCGAACCGAGCCCACCGGCCGAACCGGGCCCACCGGCCGAACCGGGCCCGACCGCCGAACCGTCTGAACCAGTTCGTCGGCGGTCGCCAGCCCGACCGGTAACGATGCTCATAAGGGATCTATCGGCCGTAGGTTGTCGAACCTAAGCCCGTTCAGGCTGTGATCGACACAGAGTTACTGTGAGCCAGCGTCGGGCCGCTTGCGGCGATGGCTACAACCAGGTAGGCGTAAGTCACACCGGCTTTGGCCGTGGTGTCGGTGAAGGAGTGAGCGGTCGGGCTTGAGATGAGCACCCGGCCTTCACCGGGAATACTGCGCAGCAGCATGAATCGGTTGGCGCCTGAGGGGAGCGCTCCGGTCCATCCACAGCTGACGATGTGTCCACCGGCGGCAGACGCCTGGCAATCGAGCTGCAGCACGGCCGCTGTCGGCGTCTCGGGCTTCGGGGTGACCGTCGTCGTGGACGTATCGACCGACGTCGGAGGCACGATGGTGACGGTAGGCTCCGTTGTGGCCGGGTGAGTGACAGGCGGCGCTGTCGGAACGGACGGCGTCGGCGTTTCGGGCTTCGAGGCGGCCGATGTCGGCTCCGACACCGCGGGCGACACCACGGGCGGCACGACGGGCACGACGATGGGCTTGGCCGTCGTGGTTGGTTCCGCCTTGGGTGGCGTGGTCGGCAGCGGCAGCGGCATGGTCGCTTGGGGCGAGACTGTGGTTGCCGGGGTCGTGTTGGGCGGCGGCGCAGTAACCGGTTCCGCCACACGCACCGTGACGATTGGCCGAACCAGCGTGGTCGGCGTTGTCGCCGGCGGTTCCGCCTTCACCGTGGTCGTCACCGCGGGACGCACGGGCTCGTTCGACGATGTCGTGAACACGCCGCCGCCGACCGCTGCGGCGGCGGTGGCCGATCCGAGCAGGATTCCAACGGTGATTCCTGTGCCTCGAACGATCTTGTTGATGCGCATTGCTGTCTCCCTTTTCTGCCGGCAGGCGCCGGTTCGTTGTTGTGCACTGTCAATGCGCAGCCATCGCCGAGATTTCACTCTCGGCGGGGAGAAGAGCACTTCTTGCCGACATCGGTCGAGACGTGACGCACGACACACAAATTGCTGGTGACGCCGGCGTTCGGGGAGCGATGGAGGAGATGTAACCAACCGGTACGCCAAAGGAGCCACACCATGAACTCACGAAAGATTGTCGTCGGCAGCATTTCCAGCCTGGTCGCCGTGATCGGGGCCTCATCCATCGTCTTTGCTGGTGTGGGTGCCTTCGATCGCCGGATCGAAAACCACCCACCGACGAGTATCGAACTGTCAAGCGCCAGCGACACGACCGTGGCCTCGGAAACCACCACTCCCAGGACCACGAGCGGCGAACTCAAGATCGGGACGACCTCGGTATCTACCCCGTCCACCGTCGTGACCACCACAGCACCGGGCGCGGCAGCCACGGCTACAACCACGGCGACCACGATGCAGTCAGCCGACGCTGATCGCGACCACCACAGCGGCAACCACGACGACGCTATCCAGAGCGACGATCCCAATGGTCATGACGCCAACGACCTGAACGACCATCAGGTCGGCGGGACGTCCACCTCGGTGCCTCAGTCCAGCACCAGCAATGCGTCGGCCACCAATCAGGCTGGCGAGGACGTCAACAGCTACTGGGGTATCGGAGGCCAGGGCGCGGACGATCCGGCCGATCACGACGCCAACGACGACCACGGACGTCACGCATCGACGTCGGCCAGCAGCGTGCCCACCACAGCCACGAGTAGCCCAGCGCCGACCAGTGCCACGACCGTCACCACGGCAAGCACCACCGCAGCCACGACAGACAGCCATCGGGGCGGCAGCGGCAGCGGCAGCGGCAGCAGCAGCAGCGGCAGCAGCGGCGGCAGCGGGAAGTAGCCCGACCGATTGCCTATTCATTGCACCCGTTTCCTGCTCAGCTTCGGATTGGGCGCACCCGTGCTGGTGAAGCTTGTGACAGATTGGATGCGATGCACTCGAACCTCGCAACCGACGATGGGTTGGCGAGTCGGCTT
>JAYTVF010000065.1:0-7705 GCA_043744155.1 Acidimicrobiia bacterium
GTGGTCACGCTCGGAACTCACAAACGAACGTTAGCGCGCACTATTGACATGAGCAATACTGCCCATCAGAGGAAAGAGGGGGTACCCGATGTCAGCGCAGATCTGGCGCAACACCAAGCAGCTGTTCGAGATCGACCCAACGATCGCCGTCGAGCAGCTCGTCTTCGACGTACGTGCGAATGTGTTCGAGCGTTGGAAAGAGCTCGAGCACCTCTGGTGGACCACCGGAGAGGCTGAACGCTTCCCGGCGTTGCTTCGTAAGGAGACGTGGAAGCAGGATCTCGGTGACTGGATCCGGGTGTCGATCGTCATCTATTGGCGCACGCTCGACGACTGGCTCGGTATCGATACGGCGTGGCTTGAGCAACACGAGGCCGGCTTTGCCGAGGCCATCGGTGCAGACAACGTTCGCCTCGTCCACACAGGGCACGACAGTGGCTCCCATTACTTCAAGATAAGCGAGTACCGCGAACCATGAACGATCTGGGTGTCGTGAGTAATGGGATTGATGAGCGTGTGGAGACCGCACTGCGCGACGCGATGTGGAAACGACCCTCATCTGCCAGCCACACTTCGTCGATCCCCCGGGCGTCGGCGAGAACAATCCCCCGCACCGTCTTGTCGGCCAGCGCGTCGGAGAAGCGCCAGACCCCGGTCCGCGGCTCGCGCTCAGGAGGTCATCGGCGGCTAATCGGCGGCAGGACGCCCCGGGGCGTAGGCATCCATCAAGCGGCCGTCTGTCTCACTGAGGATGTAGGAGTTGAGACAGAAGGCTGTTCCTGACGGGTCGAGATACATCTGGTTCGACCCGAAGCGCTCTTCACGTCGAGGCCCGATACGAACCGCACCGACATCGATGAGTCGTCGCCACTCGAAGTCGAAATCCTCCGGCGTACACTCGAGATCGAGGTGAAGGCGCGACCGCGCTCGGGACGCGACGTCTCCGGGCTCGCTGCGATGAAAGCCCAACAATCGCAGACCGTCAGGAAGGCCAATGATGACCGCACGCCCGTCGTCTTCGTCCTCGAGTACGACCATCCCCGCGACGTCGCACCAAAATTGTGCGGCGGACCGCGTATCGACAACGTCGCTGGTAATCATGTCAAGGAACGGGCGAGGCCCGCGCTCGGTGGGCTTGATGCCATCAGGGTACGCGTAGAGGCAGAACTGGATCCCGTCCGGCGACATCAGGTTGGCGATGACGCCGTACGGCTCGTCACGGGCCGGGCCAAGCAGACGGGCGCCGCCCGATTGGAATTCGTCCAACCGATCGCTGAACTCTCGTTGGTCGCACTGGACGTCGAGGTGGAGGCACGAACGTGGACGGGCCCGCACCTCAGACTCGGTACTGCGCTGAAGGCCGATCGCCCGACGCCCATCGGCATCTCCGAGGACCAACCAGCGCCCATCATCCTCGTCTTCCTGAATGACGAGGCCCAGAACGTCGCACCAGAAGCGAGCTGCGGACCGTGGCTCAACGACGTCCAACGTGACCAAATCGAACCAGGTGCGTCTCTGAGCGCTCATCGCAGTCCGGCCAGCGCTGCCAAAATCAACGGCCGTTTGATGTGGTGGCCCACTTGCCGATGGCCTTGTTACCGATCCACCCGAACGTCGAGAACACGATCACACCGAAGAGGCAGGACACGATCACACCGGCCGCCAACTGTTCGCCGAGCAACTTGGCTGCGTAGCGCTTGATCAACTGGCCGATACCAATCGGGCCCTGTCCAAAGATGAAATCGCCCACGATGGAACCGATAACCGAGAGGCCAGCCGAGATTCGCAGACCGGTGAAGATTGCCGGAAGCGCAGCCGGAAACATGAGCTTGCGCAACCGCGTGAACCGGCTGGCATTGTGCAGCGTGAACAGATCGTGCATTCCCTGCTCAGCCGAGAGCAGCCCAAACAGGGTGTTCACAATGATCGGGAAAATGGCGATCAGCACGCACACAAAGATGCGGGAGCTCGTGCCGTAGCCGAACACCACAGCGATGAGCGGCGTGATGGCAAGGATGGGCACGGACTGAAGCATGACGGCGTAGGGAAACACCGCACGCTCGACGAACTTGGCCTGACTCATCAGGGTTGCCAACGCCAAACCGACGACGGTGGCGATGAAGAGCCCGATAACCGCCACCTTGGCGCTGTTGCCGAGCCCGTGCATCATTTCGGTGAAATTGGCGCTGTTCAGGAACCCTTTCTGAACGACCTTGTGTGGCGGTTTGAGGAGGAAACGCTTGCCTTTTTCCAGCAGGACCATGCTGGTGAGATACCAGAAGCCGACAAAGATCGCCCCAAGAGCGAGCGGTGGAAGAAAGACCGAGAATGCTGACTCGCGCTTGCGGTTCTCCTTTATAATGTCGGGCGCCTCACGGCGCACTGACGACGCCGAGTCGGTGGCGGGCGTGACCACGGAGACTTCATCGATGCTCATGCGTGGGCTCCTCGAAGGGTTTGGCTGATGTCGCCGCTGATCTCGGCGAACTTCGCGTCGAAGCGAAGTTCGGGCTGACGAGGGTAGGGGAACGGGATGTCGTACGTGCCCACGATCCGACCGGGACGGGCGGACATGACCAGCACTTTGGTAGAGAGGAATACCGCCTCACTTATGGAGTGGGTAATGAACAGCCCGGCAAACCGCTCGCGTTCGAACAGATTCAGGGTTTCCTCGTTCAGGTGCTCGCGGGTGATTTCGTCGACGGCACCGAATGGTTCGTCGAAAAGAAAGACGGGCGGGCGGAGCGTGAGGGTTCGAGCGAGCGACGCTCGCATTTTCATGCCACCGGACAGTGATTTCGGATAGTGGTTCTCGAATCCGCCGAGGCCGACGAGTTCGAGTGCATCCTGCGCCGCTTTCTCCCGGTCGGCCTTTGGCACGTCGTGCAGTTCAGGCAGGAGCTCGATATTCTTGCGGACGGTCCGCCACGGCAACAGGGTGGCATCTTGGAAGACGTAGCCGATCCGACTTCGATCGATAGTGACCTCGCCCGATGTCTGCTTCAGTAGACCTGAGGCAATCTTGAGCAATGTCGACTTTCCGCACCCCGAGGGGCCGACAATGGTGATGAATTCACCCTTGTGGAGATCGAGCGACACATCATCGATGGCCTGCGTGCCATCAGGAAACCGCATCGAGATGTGCTTGAACGACAGCGCCGGCGCCGCCAGATCGGTCATGAGTACTCCCCGTAGATCGACTGCCGCTGATCGACCGGCCGATTCTGCACAGCATACCGTGCCACAGCGACCAGCACGATCCCGTAGGGCGAAGGCAGAGCATCCACGCGGTCGGGGCCCTAACGTGCGTCGAGCACCCCAAACTTTGGCTAGATTGGCACGAGCGGTTCCGAGCGCTCACGCTCGGGTGATCCCACCGCTGCCTCACGGTCACTTTCGTTTTTCAACATTTAAAGGGGAACTATGTCAAGGAATCGAGCGCTGCGGTTTGCCGCGTTGCCAATCTCATTGGGATTGCTTGCAGCGTGTGGGTCCAGCACGAAGACGGTTGCAGCTACTACCGCCGCCGCCGCACAGGCCACTACGGCCGCAGCCGCACAGGCCACTACCGCTGCGGCCGCCAGCGGCGTCAAGGCTGGACTGTTGAAGGGCGTCTGCCCCGACACGGTCGTCATTCAGACCGACTGGTTCCCGGAGGCCGAGCACAACGCGCTGTACGAGATGGTCGGTACCGGTTACAAGGTCGACACATCGAAGAAGACCGTGACCGGCCCACTGGTGGCTGGCGCGGTCGATACCGGCGTGCAAATCGAGGTTCGTACCGGCGGCCCGGCTATTGGCTTCTCGCCGGTGTCGGCCCAGATGTACACCGATAAGTCGATCACTCTCGGCTATACCAGCCACGACGACGCCGCCAATAGCTACGCCGATACGCCGACCATTTCGGTCGTCGCTCCGCTTGAGAAGAACCCGCAGATGGTGATGTGGGATCCTGCGGTGTACCCGAAGGTGAAGACCATCAAGGAACTCTCCGACGCCGGTGCGCGCATCAATATCTTCGCCGGCGGCGCTTGGATGCAGGTGTTGATCAAAGAGGGCGCGGTCAAGAAGGAACTCGTTGACGAGACCTACGACGGCTCGCCCGCCAAGTACGTCGCCGCCGGCGGCAAGCTTGCGCAGCAGGGTTTCACAACCTCCGAGCCCTACCAGTACGAAAAGACCATCAAGGAATGGCTCAAGCCGGTCGCCTACCAGACCGTCGACGATGCCGGGTTCAAGCTCTACAGCCAGCCGCTCGGAATCCGTTCGGCCGATTTGGACAAGCTCCGCCCTTGCCTCAAGCTGCTCGTTCCGATCGTGCAGCAGGCCACCGTTGACGCCATGAACAAGCCGGACCGCTCGAACGCCATCATCGTTGATGCCGTGGCCCAGTTCAAGGACTTTTGGGTGTACGGCAAGGGTGACGCCGACTTCGGCGTGGCCGAGATGCGCAAGGGCGGCTTCGTGGCGAACGGCCCCGACGCCACTATTGGCAACTTCGACATGGCTCGAGTGCAAAAGTCGATCGACCAGATGATCGCTGCCGGTATCACCAAGGTTCCCAAGGACCTGAAGGCCGACAAGATTGCGACCAACGAGTTCATCGACGCCAAGATCAAACTCTAACCAAGTAAGCGTTCAAGCATGGGGCCGGTGCATCCGTTGGATGCACCGGCCCTTTCGCGGCCTGGCGTCGGGTGGCTTCGTGAGCCACCCTGTCTCGTCTTCGACGTGACGCGCAATGCACATCGCAATGCAAGCTACCCGAACAGCCCGACCTTTCGCACCAGCGCGGTCACACCAGCGCCGAGCAGCACGGCCACCGGAAACGGCGCCTTGCGCCATGCAGCGACCGAAGCGACCGCGACCCCGGCGAGACGAGCGTCGACAACGATCCGGCGCTCGGCGACGACGGTATTCACGACGATCAAGGCGGCAATAAGTGCGGCCGGCAACAAATCGAGGCAACCTTGCACGATGGTCGGCGGACGCCAGCCACGGCCAAGCACCAAGCCTGCGGCCTTGAACATATAGGAACCGACAGCCAGCAACAACAGCGTGGTCCAACTCATCGGACTGGTCGCCGACGCAGGCCAACGGCACTCGCCAGAGCGGCGAGCACGATCGGAATCCCAGCCGGAAGTAACGGCGAAAGCACCAGGGCAATTCCTCCGCCGAGCAATGCGGCGTCGCGTCCGCCAACCTTGCGTAGATGTGGCACGACCAATGCCGCGAAGGCAGCGGGAAAGGCGGCGTCGAGCCCCCAAGTCTTCGGGTCGCCGATGAGCCGACCGCCAAGCGCTCCGACCAACGTACCGATGTTCCAAAAGACGAACACCCCAAGGCCACCGGCCCAGAAGGCGCGCTCCTGGGTTACCCGGTCGGATTGTGCGGTGGCCAACGCGGTCGATTCGTCGATGACAAGCTGAGCGGCAATAAGCCGGCGAGGTAAGCGCCCTCCCAAGATCGGTGACATAGCCAAGCCGTACACCCCGTTGCGCGCGGCGAGAAACAGCGCCGAGGCGAGCGCAGCAGCGGGCGACCCACCGGCGGCGACGACGCCCACAGCGGCGAACTGGGACGCCCCGGTGAACACCAGCAGGCTCATGGCACACGCTTTTGTCGGGCTGAGACCGCTGGTGACCGCCACCAGACCGAACGACACACCAAACACACCGACTGCCACACCCAGCACGATGCCGGCCGTGACCACAGACCCCGAATCTCGCCCCCAAGCCATGGCCGCAGAGTGTAGACATTCCCTCCGAAGCGGTGCTCGCGATCACGTTCGACAGGCGTAGCCAATGTTGTCAGGGCCGCCGGGAACCAGGCAGCCCCTTACCAGGGGTTACTTGGTCAGTTCTCGGACGATGTCACCCATGAGGCTGCCGGCCTCGGTGGGGTTCAAGCCGACCCGCACACCGGCGTCGCGCAGAGCGTCCATTTTGCCCTGTGCGGTGCCTTTGCCACCGCTGACGATGGCGCCAGCGTGGCCCATTTTCTTGCCTTCGGGAGCAGTCACACCGGCGATGTAGGCACTCATAGGCTTGGTGACGTAGGCCTTGATGTATTCAGCTGCTTCTTCTTCGGCCGACCCGCCGATTTCACCGATCATGATGATGGCGTCGGTCTCGGGATCGGCCTGGAAGCGGCTGAGGCAGTCGATGAAGTTCGTTCCTGGAACGGGGTCGCCACCGATGCCCACACAGGTCGACACCCCGATGCCCTGCAGCTTCAACTCGTAGAGCGCCTGGTAGGTCAGCGTGCCCGAGCGGCTGACGATGCCGACAGTGGGCTTGCCCGGCTGTGGCGGCAACGCGATTTCACCGGCAGTGATGCCAATATTGCACTTGCCTGGGCTGATAATGCCAGGGCAGTTCGGTCCGAGCAGGCGGGTATTGGGGAAATCACGGATCAAGGTGTTGTAGACCTTGGCCTCGTCCTGAGCTGGGATGCCCTCGGTGATGCACACGATGAAACCAATACCTGCAGCTGCGGCTTCGAGAATCGCTGCGGCCGCCGCTTTCGGTGGAACAGCCACAAACGATGCCGTGGCGCCGGTGGCGGCGACGGCTTCGGCCACGGTGTTGAACACCGCGATACCCTCGACATCGGTGCCGCCCTTGCCCGGGGTGCATCCGGCAACGACTTGCGTGCCGTAGGCCTTGTTCTTCAGACCGTGGTACTTGCCCTGGCCCCCGGTGAGGCCTTGCACGATGACCTTGGTGTTCTCGTCGACGAAAATCGCCATGTCAGTTCCCCTTCGCAATCGCAACGGCCGCCACGGCAGCTTCCAACATGGTGTCCTTCGAAATCAGTTTCGATGCCGGGATGCCGGCATCAAGCAGGATCTTGCGACCCTCTTCGGCGTTCGTACCGTCGAGCCGAATGACGATCGGTGCCCGTAATTCAACCCGGCTGAGTGCGGTCACGATGCCCTTGGCCACTTCCTCGCCTCGGGTGATGCCACCGAAAATATTGATGAAGATCGACTTCACGTTCTCGTCGAAGTTGATGACATTCAAAGCGGCGGTCATCACGTCGGCATTGGCGCCGCCACCGATGTCGAGGAAGTTCGCGGCTGATCCGCCGACCTGGTTGACGACATCAAGCGTCGACATGGCAAGGCCGGCGCCGTTCGCAATGATGCCTACCGAACCCTCGAGACCGATGTACTGCAGGTCGGACTCGCGAGCGAGCTTCTCTCGCTCGTCGAGCACTTCGGTGGCTCGGTACTCATCCCACTCAGGGTGCCGATAGGCGGCATTGTTGTCGAGCGACACCTTGGCATCGAGCGCATGCACGCCGCCGTCGGGCCGAAAGATCAGCGGGTTGATCTCGGCCAGATCGCAATCACCCTTGGTAAAGCAGTTGTACAACTTCACCAAGATGTCGGCCGCGCCATCGACGGCGGCAGGGTTCAGCGCCGCATCAACGCAGGCCTGGCGGGCTTCGGCGAGCGTAAAGCCTTCAACCGGGTCGATATGGCGCAGCACGATGGCTTCGGGGTTGGTTTCGGCGACCGTTTCGATCTCAACGCCTCCCTGGGCGCTCAACATCAACAGATGCTTCTTCGCACCGCGATCGAGCGTGTAGGAGGCGTAATACTCCTCGGTGATATCCGAAGCCTTCTCGACCCAGACGACGTGGACGATATGCCCCTTGATGTCCATTCCCAAGATATTCGTGGCGTGGATACGCACAT
>JAYTVF010000066.1:0-2353 GCA_043744155.1 Acidimicrobiia bacterium
AGTGGAGGATCGGTCCGGCATGTCGCGACTGACCGTGGCCCGAAGCGCCAATGGCTACACAGACTGGACGATCGAAAGCGATCGAAGTCTCCTCCCGGACCTGAACTCGACGGAGGAGCGCTGGGGCATCGAGGATTCACGCATCACCAAGTGCGGCAAAGATTACATGATCGTGTACACCGGTTATTCCGAGGGAGGACCCCTCATCTGCGTTGCGTCAACGACCGACTTTCGCACATTTAAGAAGCACGGGGTGGTCATGCCACCGGAGGACAAAGATGGTGCCCTGTTCCCCGCTTGCTTCGATGGACGGTGGGCGCTTATCCATCGACCGGTACCCACCATGAGCGGGCACGGAGCCCACATTTGGCTGTCGTGGAGCCCAGATATGCAACACTGGGGAAGCCCTACCATTTTGATACCGGCTCGGCGTGGTGGCTGGTGGGATGCCAATAAAGTTGGTCTAGGACCGCCTCCGCTCCGCACTCAGCACGGATGGCTGCTCTGTTATCACGGCGTAAAGTCAACGGCAGCTGGCTCGATCTATCGGCTCGGTCTGGCGATGGCTGACCTCCAGCATCCGGAAAAGCTCATTGCCCGAAGTAACGAATGGGTCTTCGGGCCAGCCGCACCTTACGAACGAGCCGGAGATGTGTCCGATGTGGTATTCCCGTGCGGTTGGATCCTGGAGGACGACGAGGACACCATCCGCATGTACTACGGCGCCGCCGACACCTCTGTGTGTGTGGCCACCGCCAGTCTTGGCCATCTTCTCGATCTCCTCTTCAGCCATGGACCCGATTCCGTGGAAACCAATGCTGCGGCTGGCCTTTTGTCCATCGACGCCAGCGGGGTTCATGATGACGTCGAGCCGGCCTGACGAACCGACCTGATGCGTGCCTATTTCGGCGTCGCGGGCCTGGGTTGCGCAGAATCTCCTTTCGGTCTGTTTAGTCGCTCAGCCCAGTTCGATTCGGGTCAGGGCGACGACAGCAGCCATGAAGACGGCCTCGATGGCGTGCACCGCGGCGTCCCCAGCGGCGTCGGCGACGGACGCCACAACGTGGAAAGGTTTGAATCCGATGGATCTCGGGTAGGTCGATAGCACTATGCGCGTCGCACTTATCGGTACCTATCCCCCTGTCCGCTGTGGCATTGCAACCTTCACTGCTGACGTCGAACACGCCCTTCAGTCCAACGGAGTAGAAGTGGTCGTCGTTCCTGTCGCTCCCATCGAGTCGAATTCGGGCCTGTCGATCCAGCGAAATCAGAGAGCCTCCTACATTGCAGCGGCGGAGACAATCAATGCCTTGAGCTGCGATATCGTGCTCATCCAACACGAATTCGGCATCTTTGGCGGTGTAGCCGGCAGTTACCTGCTTAGCCTCACCGATTCCCTGACCGTGCCGTATGCCGTCACCTTACACACGGTGTTGCCGCAGTTTTCGCCGGATGAATTGTCGGCACTAACAGCCCTGTGCGGCAATGCAGCGGTCGTTACCGTCTTCACCGCTCGGGCCCGCCGACTGCTTCTCCGTCAGGATGTCGCCGCCGCCCGATCCGTTCAAGTCATTTCTCACGGAGCTCCGGCTGAGCTGTACAAGAAGGTCGACGGGGCCGCTGTTCGCTCAAAGCTTGGACTGCCCGCCCTTGGACCCGTTCTGTCAACCTTTGGACTCCTGTCGGAAGGCAAGGGTATCGACCTGGCCATTCGCGCCCTGGCCCTACTCGTGACCGAACACCCATCGGTGCGCTACGTGATCGCTGGCCGCACCCACCCTGAGATCGTCCGAAGCGAAGGGGAACGATATCGCGAGAGCCTTCAGGAATTGGTCAGGGAACTCGAACTCGCGAAGAACGTCGTCTTCATCAACGAATTTCTCGGCGTCGACCAGGTGGCCGAGCTGCTTGCCATTACCGACGTGTTTTGCACCCCCTACCGAGGGGAAGATCAGATCGTGTCCGGGGCCTTGACGTTTGCCTTGGCGGCGTGTTGCCCCGTGGTCTCGACCCCGTACGTGTACGCCCAGGACGTACTGGCCGACGGCGCTGGCTTGCTCACCCGTGCGGGCGACGTGGCCTCGTTCGCCAACGCACTCAGTCGGCTGCTGAAGGACGGGCCCGAGCGAGAGCGGGCCGTCGCCGCAGCAATCGACGCCTCGAAATCGTTGGCTTGGCCGTCGGTTGGCAAGACGATCAAATCGGTACTTGGCAACGCCATCGGCGCGAACTCGGTCACGCTCACCCGCCGAGTACGAACCACCAAGGTGGATACCAACCAGACCGTAGGTGTCGATCATCTTCGAGTGCTTTGCGACGACACCGCCGTGTTACAACACGCCGCGATGAAGGT
>JAYTVF010000067.1:0-2347 GCA_043744155.1 Acidimicrobiia bacterium
CCCAGGATCAGGCTGCAGAGCAAAACATCACCGGGCGCCGCCCGTCGCCAAAAGTCGGTCGGGACTGACCCGGTCATGAGGGCAGCGGTCATCTCGTCCGCCAGGTGAGGCGTGAACCGAACAACGGCGGCATCGTCGGAATGTTTTTCCACGAAGCAGCCAAGCTGGGCGACGTTGTTGGCAAAATATGACGGTGCCGAACCCGGCTTTGACGGGTCGCGACGCTCATGGCGATCTTCTGCTTGTTGATAGTAGTCGACCGACCGCTGCAGAAGGTCGGGCCTCACGTCGCTCGGACGCATGGTGGCCAGCTTCTTGTAGTAGCTACCCAGCAACGCGAATCGCTCGCTGCTCTCCCCAATACTGAGCGCAGCCTGAAGGTGCCGGTGGCTCGCCTCGATGAGATCTTCCCGAAGCCTCTCATCCCGGCGGAAACACTCTTGTGCCAGACGAATCTCCATATTGCCGAGTTGCTCGAGCGCTGTCATGGGAAAGCCCGCCTTTTCCTCTTCGATCGCTCGGCGGTACCAGTTAACGCTCCCCGTAAGATCCCCGAGGTCGCTGTATGCGCGGCCTAACAGCGAGCACCCGAACGCGTCGAGCCAACCGTGACCTTCGGCCACCTTGACCATCTCGCTCAGCGAATCACGGTACTGCTCGGCCGCCTTCTTGAACGACGCGGAAAGCGGGCGACCGACATCGGCCGCGAGGCAGATGTAGGTCTGGATCTGGCGAAGGAATTCATCTTGGCTAACGACCTGGGGCGGGCGAACGGTTCCGCTGCTCTGTGGTGTTTCGATGCGGTACCCGGGGTCGCCGTAACACTGGTAGGCGGCCCAGGTCATCGAGCCCGCCTGAGCCGAATTGCGTTTGGCATTCGACACGTCGCCCAGCAGTTTGGTGCGGGCGTCGCGTACCGCGGACCCGAACGTCTCGCCGGCCAGCATGTTCTTGTAGAACGTCTCGGCGAAGGTTCGCGCCTCGGCGTCATCCACGCTCCAGCCCGCCGCGACCACTGCCTGCGCCCCGTTCTTCATAAAGGCGCGGGCCAGGTTGGCCGCCAAACCCGGGTTTGCGCCAAGTTCACAGCAGTTGAGCACCACCAACTCGGGTACGTTCGTCAGTTCCTCCACTTGTTTGGCCGTAAGCAACGAATTCTTCTCACCGATCACCACCCCGCCTTCACCGGCCGGGCCGACACCGAGGCCATGAGCGGCGATGTGCAGGATGCGGGCCGGTCGAGCCAGTGCATTGAAGATCTCCGCGCTTGAATCCGACAACGTCGTCCCCCCGATGTGCTGGCCGGTACCGTCGGCGAGCCACTTCAACAGCTTCACCTTGTACGGCACGCCGTTTTCCTCATCAGCCAGCAACGCCGCAATCTCGGTGGCCTCGGCAAAAGCGCCGGCCAGATAGGGGTGGGGGCTACTCGGTGGCGCGCCGATGACGAGCGCAGTGCGGCCGACCCCGAGCCGGGCCTGCCCACGATGACCCTCGGTATCGATGAACTGGCGAATGAGACCGCGAGCGCCTGAGGGCTTGTCGTCGGAGCCATCGAGCCCGGCGACAATGGCTTCCCACGGATACCGTGCGCTTCCGGCGTCGACGATGAACTGCAGATTGTCAGATGCCGCCACGTCATCGCGTAGCCCCGCCGGGACCAGTGCTTCGAAGAGAGATCGTGGATAGCCATTCGCCTTCGACGTCGGACCATCTCGTACGATTTCGGTGAGCAGCGAGTCGACCACCTGACGGTTCGGTTCGGTCGAGAGGCTTTCCGTGAGAGAACGACTGCCCACGCTGGTATAGGTCAGTTCCTCGCGCCGACCGCCAGAATCCATCGAACGGGACCGGATAACCACACGATTCCAGCCGGGGTCGTTGTCGAGCGCAGAGCGCGCCGGCCAACCGCCCTCGCCCGTCGCCAAGGGTCCTTTTCCGCGGGCCGAGAGCGTCTTGGCTCTATTGGTGACCAGCACGTTGACCTCGGCGACGGCGTGTGCGGCCAATTCGGCGCGATCGAGATGAATCTCGATGAACTCGATGGCCTCATAACGCACACGATCGAACAACACCCCTGAGCCGTCGGCCTGAGGCAGGTCGCTCAGCCGCTCATTGGCAGCCAAAACTCCATCGACGATCGCCGCTACCGACGATTGGATGGGCAAAGGGGACGTGCCGCGGGTGCCGACCAGCATGGGCGACACCGTCAGCGCCGGGAGTTTGGCGTCGGGCGCCGACCCCTCGATGAGGTCGAGGGCATGACGCAAAAGCCCGCTGGCCACCGTCTCGGCCAGCACCGATCGACTCAACCGACCGGGTTCGCCGAGGCCGACGACAATGGCCG
>JAYTVF010000068.1:0-7624 GCA_043744155.1 Acidimicrobiia bacterium
CGCGGAGCGATCCTGGCCGCCATCACCCGTTTGAAGCAGATCTGCAATCATCCGGCGCACTACCTGGCCGACGGCAGCCATCTGGCCGGTCGCAGTGGCAAGCTGGCGCGCTTTGATGAGTTGGTCACCGATCTACTCGATGCCGAGGAGAAGATGCTGGTCTTCACCCAGTACCGCGAGATGGGTTTGATCCTGGCCCGCCATTTACGAGAACACACCCGGCTCGACGTGCCGTTCCTGCACGGTGGTGTGTCGAAGGCCAAGCGGGATCGCATGGTTGACGACTTCCAAGAAGGTCTGGGCGGACCGATTTTACTGGTCTCGCTCAAGGCGGGCGGTAGCGGATTGAACCTCACGGCAGCCAGCCAGGTGGTGCACTATGACCGCTGGTGGAATCCGGCGGTCGAGAATCAGGCCAGCGATCGAGCTTGGCGCATCGGTCAGACGCGCACCGTGCTGGTACACAAAATGGTGTGCCAGGGTACCGTCGAAGAGCGCATCGATGCCCTCATTGAAGGCAAGAAAGATCTGGCCGACCGCGTGGTAGGCAGCGGTGAAGGGTGGATCACTGAGTTGACGACGGCGGAGATTCGAGACCTGCTGGTGTTGCGATGAGCGTTGGTCCACATCTCGGCCACATTGGTCGGCTGCTGGCTGCGCTGGCCGACAGCAGCAGGTTGGTCCGCGGCCATGAACTGGTGGAGGATGGACGGGTCAAGGATCTGGTCATCGCGTCGGAGCGCATCGAGGCCATCGTGTGGGGCTCGCGACACGAGCCCTACGAGGTCATCATGCGGGTGCCGTCGGGGTCGGATCTGCCGACCGACCCGCGCCAGCTTCGCTTCTCGTGCACCTGCCCGGATTGGGAAGACCCGTGCAAACATGCGGTGGCCGTAGCACTGGCGGCCGCCGACGAACTCGACGGCAATAACCGTCTGCTCAAGACCCTGCTCGGTGCGCCGATGGTGTCTCCTGGGGCCAACACCGGCGACCCAAAGGCCACAGTTGCCGGGGCACCCTCGGACGCGTCGTCATCGTCGGATGAGAGCTCCGCTGCACCGGGCGGCCGTTCGCTAGTCGTCGCCACCACGATCGCTCCGCCGAGCGAACGCCCGAGTTGGGCCCAGGACTTGGTCGAGGCTCGCCCGCCCACAACGCTCGAAGGTTGGCTCGGTCAAGATCCGGGCCGGCAGCCGGCTATCCCCGCCCTCGAGGAAGACCCAACCGAGCTGATGCTGTCCCTCGGCACCCTGGCCGTCGGTGAGGGTCCCGACCTCGCCCCCGCCATCCAACTGATGCTCTACCGCCTCACCGAGCGCTAGCCACCGCCTGGCCATCCGCAGAGACGGGGTCAGCGGCTCGCAGCGACCGCGGAGACGAGCTCCGCTGGTACGGGTTTCGCAGGGAAGCCTGTGCCGCGCCAGTCGTACAGTTCGGAGAACAGCCACACGTACCGGTCGGTGCCTTTGCCGGCGTTGGTGATCTGATCCTGTAGTTCCTTGGCCGTGAAGACGGTCGACTGATTGCCGATATCCCGGTCGAGTAACTGGCTCGCCACCGTCACGGTCGCCTTGTACATGGCGGCGGTGACGGCACCCGAGGGCACCATCGGACCCTTGCTGTCAGCGATACCCGCCTTGCGCCACGAGTACGACTTCTGGAAATCGGTCACCGAGCGCTGATAGTAGCTCTCGCCACCGTCTACCAGCGTCGCCTGCGTGCCAGCAGCGCCCTCGACCATGCCGATAAAGAAAGGGCCAGCCAATTCGTTGGCCCAGGCCACATCATTACCACCCATGTTGGACGAGAAATATGAGGCCTTGTCGGACAGGTACGCACCGCGAAACGACAACAGCACAACGTTCGGCCAGGCCTCGATCATGGACTTGGTGATCTGCTTGCCCCGCGATTGCGACTTCGCCTGCGCCTCGGCGGAGAGCGACCATGGTCGTGCGGCACCGTACTCCCACGGAATCGGGATGGTGTCGTAGTCCCACGGGTTGGGGCCCTTGCCGTAGTACTCGGTATCGATGATGATGCCGTCGAACATGCCGGTGGCACGGGCGGCCTTGGCGTAGATCGCCAAGTTGGAGGACAGCGCCGCCCACGTGGCGTCATTGTGGATGTCATAGGGCGTGACTCCACCTACGGGAGCGGGATCCTCGATGCGGCACAGCAAGAAGTTGTGGATCACCTTGGTCAGCTTTGGCATCGTTGCCATGTCGGCCTGCGCGGTTGCCTCCGACACCGGAGCCACGCTGCAGGGGCTCTGCTTCGGATTCACGGCAATGCCGTCGAACGGGAGGGCGTCGATACGAGCGGCGTCCTTGGCGACGCCCGACGCGGTGGAACTGTCGAAGCCGTGCTCGATCAGCAGCGGCTTCACCGTGGCGGCGGGAAGCACGGCGCTCGATGTCGCCGATGGTCCGCTGCCGCGCTGCGAGATGAACACCATCAGTACCACCAACAGCACGATGACCAGCACGGCAACCGGGAGGAGCCTTCGGAACCGCGGCCGGCCGTTCGGCGGGTGTGGTGCGGGAAGCTCAGCCATATCTGTCAAGCTATCGGCAAGTTCTGACTGCCGATACGTGCCTTTCGGCCTTTCAATCAGCCAAAGTTTTCGTGGTAACGGCTCGGCGTCGGGCCTCGCTGACCCTGATACTTCGAGCCGGCTGCGCCAGATCCATAGGGCTTGTCAGCGGGCGTCGTCATCGTCAAAAAGCTGATCTGACCCACCTTCATCCCCGGGTACAGAGTGATGGGCAGGTTGGCGACGTTGGCCAGTTCCAGCGTGACGTGACCGTCGAATCCGGCATCGATGAATCCCGCGGTGGAGTGGATGAGCAGACCAAGGCGGCCCAGACTCGACTTTCCCTCAATGCGACCGACGAGGTCATCGGGCACGCCCACCCGCTCGAGCGTGGCACCGAGCACGAATTCTCCCGGATGCAACATGAAAACCCCACCCTCGTCGACCTCGACCTCTTCAGTGAGGAACCGCATGTCCTGTTTCACGTCAATCACTCCCGCGGTGTGGTTGCGGAAGATGCGAAAAAATCGGTCGAGTTTGACGTCGATAGATGACGGCTGGATGCAGGACTCATCCAGCGGATCAAGAATGATGCGCCCGTCGTGGAGTTGTTGGCGCAAGGATCGATCGGACAGGATCACGCTACGACGATACTTGTGTCGTGAGGTTTCGAGGAAAGACGGATCAATGCCTGTCGTTTGTGTGATTGCCAACCCCGCCGCTGGCGACGGGAGCGCCCCAGCCACGGCAGAGTTGGTCGTGAACGCTGCGCTCGCCGCCGGTTGGGAAGTGTCCCTGGTGAGTCCGCCATCGGCCCGAGGCACGACCGCGGCACTGAGGCACGCCGTGGCGACCGGCGTGTCCCGCGTGATCGTGCTGGGCGGAGACGGCGTCGTGCGCCTAGCCGTTGATGCCGTGGCCACCACCGGTGTGGAATTGGGCATCATTCCTGTCGGTAGCGGCAACGACGGGGCTCGAATGCTGGGGCTACCGATGTCCATTCCTGATGCGATCCAAGCTGCTCTCGGACCCGTCTCCCCGATTGATGGCATGCGCACCGACCATGGCTGGGCCTTGACCGTGGCCACCGTGGGCTTCTCGGTCGAGGTGAACAAACGAGCCAATAAGATGAGGATTCTGAAGGGCGCGTCGCGCTACAAGGTAGCGACCGTGCAGGAGTTGCGAAGAATGCGCACGCTTCCACTTACCCTGGCGGTGGACGGTGCATCGTATGCGCTTTCGGTCACCATGCTGGCCGTGGGCAACGGCGCCTATTTCGGCGGCAGCATGCAGATCTGCCCACACGCCGATCCGCGCGACGGATTGCTTGACGTCACGGTAACCGGTCCTATCGGCAAGCTGGAGTTGCTGAGGTTCTTCCCCACCGTCTTCAAAGGCACCCATCTGTCCCATCGATCCGTGTCCACCTACCGCGGGACGGTGATCACCCTGGCCGGCCAGGCCGAACTGTGGGCCGACGGCGAGGCGATGGGTCCACTGCCCGTTACCTTGGAAGCTGTCAGCGGCGCGTTACTGATCGCAGGCGTGGCGCGCTAACCCGTGCTCTCTCGCACCTCGCTGGTGTAGTTCAACAGCGTCCCAAGCTGAGAACGCGGGTTCGATTCCCGTCACCCGCGCCAGCAAAATCCCCTCGTCGGAGGCACTTTTGGTGGTTCGGCGGTTGGAAGCCTTTCGTCGGCTACTGCGCCGCACTCAACGGAACCGAATACATCGCCCCTTCAACCTGACAGGACATTAGAAGGCCCACGACAATTATCGTGGGCCTTCTAATGGTTCAGCTTGTCGTGAACGAGGGCGGAGGACCATTCATCCCGCAGTCATACGAAGCGGGCCAGCGCCGCGAAGAACTTTTGCCCAGCGTCCGCCGCTTCCAAACCAAGAAAGACTTGCGTGTATGTCGCACCCGAGAACATGGTCATGGTGACACTGTGAGCCGTATCGTCTTTTGATTCCAGCGTCAGTTGTACACGGCAGACAGAGACGGCCTCAATCCGCTCGGGTCGGAGAGCAAGCTGTAGCCGCTCGTTATCGGTACAAATCACTTTCCCGCAATCGGATGCCAAGTGATAGTCGTGAAGCCTGACGATCGGATATTCGGTCTCCAACCCGTTCCGATAGAGCGCCATATCCAAGGTCGAGGCCCCTACTCGACCAGGTTCTTGGACAAGTAGGTGTGCATTTGGCCGCAGACCGTGGAATTCGGAGAACTCCACGCGATCGCCAACTCGAACGAATTTGAGGACAACTGGGTCGTAGCCGAACTTTGAGAGCACGATCGGATCATAGCGCGACCACTGCGAGCGACGCGAGGACGATTCACAGTGACCGCGAGGTGACAACGTCAATCTCGCGAGAAGACGCCAGGACTGCGGCGACTTCCCGACGGTCGAGTTCGGCCTTGGCGCTAGCGGCGAGATCGATAAGAGGGAGTACGTCGGCACGTCGTTCAGCGCAGTCCGGTTGTTGTGCCTCAAGGTGGTTCGCGACGCTGTCCTCGGCCCGCCGCGCACCGTCTATCGTCTCCCTGGATGTACGTCTCGGCCATTGGAACAATCGTGCGCCGGAAGCCGCCGAGGGAAGTCTGGTGACCGTCTGTGGCCGGAACTTCCTCAGAACCGAGGCGGACGAACCTGAATAAAGGACCTTGGAGGTCATTGACGCGATGCGGCGACCCTGGCGAGTACGTGCTGAAGCCAAACGCGGATCGGATCGTCAGCAAACGCGTTTACACGCCTATCGCTCGGTGAAGGTGCTTGTCGGAAGCACAGCGGTGGCGTCTCAAGCAGGGTCTCGGCATGCGAACCAAGCGTCCCGACTACGGCAAGGCCAGGGTCGGCTTCGAAAGATCGCTCACGCGCCATTTTGCGTGTACGCCCTGCGTCAACAGCGTGCTGAGGTCGACGCCGAGACAAATCCCTGGAGCCGGAATCCTGGCGTCGCTCGCCGGCATGACGGAATGAGCGGCGCACGACCGGCTATAGCCGATACGCTCGTTTGTGTCGGGAGCAAAGGAAGGAGTCCGCTATGAAGAACGATCAACGATTCACCAAGGGGCTCTACACGATCCCGCAGGCCGCTCGTTTCGTCGGCATGAGCGCGGCCACGCTTCACACGTGGGCGCATGGCTATGAACGACAGGTCCCCGACCGCAAGCCGGTCAAGAAAGGCCCGATCGTCGCGTCGATCGACGGCGCTCCTGGCGGTCGCTCGGTGCCGTTCCTTGGTCTTGTCGAGGCGACCGTTGTTCGCGCCTTTCGTGAGACCGGACTTCCTATGCAGCGCATCCGGGCCGCCCTGGAAGTGCTCGCCAACGATGGCGAACTGCCACACGCCTTGTCCTCCCGACGGCTGTACACCGACGGCGCGCAAGTACTCTTCGACTATGCGCAACAGTCCGACGATAAGCAGATCCGTCTGCTGACGGTCGTGGCATCAGGTCAACGTGTCTTCCACGACGTAATCGAGCAGTACTTGAAGCGGATCACGTTCGGCGACGAGTGGGCGACGCAGCTGATTCTGCCGATCACCGAGCGGGATCTACTGCGCGTCGTTCCGAACGTTGCCGCTGGCGACCCGATCTTCGTGAACGGCGGGGCGCCCCTGAGCGCGGTGCGGTCGCGCGCCAAAGCAGGCGAGTCGCTGCGCTCGATCTCAAGCGATTACGGCACGCCGGTCGATGACCTGCAGGAAGTGCTGCGTGCCGTCCGGCCGGCGGCGTAGATCCGATTCGCCAGTATTCTTCCTCGACCGAGGGCTGGGAACAGAGAGCGTGGCGCGGATGCTTCGAGACCGCGGGTATGAAGCGTTCCCGATGAAGCAGGTCTACCCCGACGGTCGGGATCAGTTCACCAGACGACGAGTGGATCACACACGCGTCGGACAAAGGTTGGATTGCGCTCACCAAAGACCTAGCGATCGTCCGTGATCACACCGAGGCTCTGGCTGCGTCGACGCTGCGAGTCTTCGGCCTGAACAACGCAAACCTCACCGGCGATCAAATGGCCAAGCGCTACAGCAAGCACCTCGACGCCATCATCCGGCGCGCTGAACACCACATCGGCCCCTACGTCTACGCCGTCACCGCCCTCGACCGCCGCTGGCCAAAGGCGACTTGATGAAGTTTTTCAAGAGCCCCGATTCGAAAGTCACGCGTCTTGGCACGGGGCATACGCGGCCATAGTCGCCCATGTCACCATCGTGGACAAGAGAGGGCAATACGTGAAGAAGCGGTTGTTCTCAGCAAGTCCCAAACCAGACACGCCCCTCACCGCTGATGACCCGAGGGCGGGATACGACCGCAAAGCGCCGGGTTCCTCATCGGTGACGACGGCTTGCTCGTCGCTATCACGAATACGGAAGCCGGGATGCCCGAGATGCTGACGTCGGAATTCCTTCACCGCTGGGAGAGGATTTCTGTCGTCGGATGCACTCGTCCACCCATTCGTCGTGATCCGACAAGTGGCCGCCAATGGCAGTCGGCTCACGAGCCTTCACCAACGAGTTTCCGTAGCGGCGGATTCGGCGGATCTCATATGCCCATCTCGGGTTATGGCTCTCGTGGCCAAGACGTGTGTAAGGCCACTACCCCTGATACCACTCCCCTTCTGTGAGGTTGTATTGTCCTATACCCCTCCACCTTTGTAAGGTATGAACGTCTACAACCCCTCCCCTTCTGTAAGGTGTCTGATAGGTTTGCCGAGGTGAGAGACGACGAATTGCGCAGCCACCTCACCGCATCGAACCCCTGGTGGCAGGCCGCCGCCACCGGCTCGTCCTCCGCCGCGTGGCAATCGTCGCATCGACTGCTCGTCGCTCGGGCACGATCTGATCTCGGCTACCGATCCGACGTCCTCGACGATATCGCGCTCGGGCCGGTCACTGATCGACTCGTCGTGCTGACCGGACCACGCCGTGTCGGCAAGTCGGTCGCATTGCTCGACACTGCAGTTTCGCTGTTAGGCCGCGCCGACACCGATCCACGCCAAGTGATCCACATCCCGTGTGACGAGTTCAAACCACAGGACCTTCGACGCTCGCTCACGCTCGCCCGTGAACTCACCAAGGTCGTCG
>JAYTVF010000069.1:0-2339 GCA_043744155.1 Acidimicrobiia bacterium
GGCAGGCCAAAGTGGATAGTCGAACGACGCCGCATGTATTGGGCTATGGGTTGCCCATGCCGATCGACGCCGCCGCTGGCGCAGGCCAGGCAACCATCCGCTTGATGTGGTTGTCATGGCAACCACAGGGGCATTCGATGTGCTCTAAGCATCGCAGATGGTTGGCGTAGATGCAGTTCACCGTTAGCTTCAGGATGCTCTGCTGCTTACGCACCGCATGGGGAATCCGCCGTCGGGCTGCGCCAACGACGCCAGCGGCGAATGTCACCCCGATTGCGACCTGCGCCGTTGGTATCCAGGCCGCGTATGGACGCAGAAAAGCCGCGCCTATCTCGAGCCCGAAGATCAGACCGCATAAGGTGATCATCCATTTGGACGCGTTCCTATAAGAAATACTCCCGCCGTACACTTCCGCCTACTTTCTGTGACTCCCACACCACTTAGCGATCATGGTACGAGACCTTCACCTGAGTGAGTAGAGAGCCGTTTGACTCTTTCTTGCCGAACGGTCCTCAGGCGACGATGTTGACCATACGCTCGGGGACGACGATCACCTTTCGGGGCGACTTCCCGGCCAGGGCCTCTTGAATCCGAGGATCGGCCGTCGCGGCGGCCTCGACCTGGTCGGGCGTTGCATCGGCGGAAACGGTGATACGGGCACGGATCTTGCCGTTGACCTGCACCGGGTATTCCACGGTGTCCTCCACCAGTAGACCGGTGTCGGCCGTTGGGAACGGGGCATAGGTCAACGATGAGTGGTGACCCAACTTGGCCCACAGTTCCTCGGCCATGTGCGGAGCCAGCGGCGACAGCATGTGCACCAGCGGCTCGGCTACCTCGCGCGGGGTGCCCTTGAGACCCGTGAGCACGTTGTTCAGTTCGATCAGCTTGGCAATCGCGGTGTTGAAACGCAGCGCATCCATGTCAGCGGCTACACCATCAATGGTCTTGTGTAGCAGCTTGCGGGTGGCGTCATCGGCTGCGGTCTCGACCACCGTGCACGCGCCCGTGTGCTCGTCCACCAACGCGCGCCAGAGGCGCTGTAGGAATCGCTGCATGCCGACGACATCACGAGTCGACCACGGACGGCTGGCATCGAGTGGCCCGGTCGACATCTCGTACAGCCGGAAGGTGTCAGCGCCGTAGTTGTCGTACATCTCATCGGGCGTCACCATATTTTTCAGGCTCTTGCCCATCTTGCCGTACTCGCGCTTTACCGATTCACCGTGCGCGAACCAGGCACCGTCACGCTCGACGACATCGTCGGCCTCGACGTACTGGCCGCGACTATCCGTGTACGCGTAGGCCTGGATATAGCCCTGGTTGAACAGGCGGTGGAACGGCTCCTCACTGGACACGTGTCCCAGGTCGAACAGCACTTTGTGCCAGAACCGGCTGTACAACAGGTGCAGCACGGCGTGCTCGACGCCGCCCACGTACAGGTCGACGCCGCCGACGTCACCGGGCTGGCGTGGGCCCATCCAGTACTGCTCGTTGCGGGGATCGACGAAGTCACGCTGATTGGTCGGATCGAGGTAGCGCAGCTCGTACCAGCACGAGCCGGCCCATTGAGGCATCACGTTGAGGTCGCGTCGGTACACACGGGGACCGTCGCCCAGGTCGAGGGTGACCTCGGTCCACTGCGTTGCCCGAGCCAGCGGGATCTGAGGATCGGTCACCTCGTCGTTCTGGTCGATTGGTTCGGGCGCGTAGTCCTCCACCTCGGGCAGCAGCACCGGCAGCATGTCGTCGGGCAGCGCGATCGGGCCGTGTTCATCCCACACGATGGGGAACGGCTCGCCCCAGTAACGCTGGCGGGCAAAGCCCCAATCTCTCAAGCGATAGGTGACGGTGCCCTCGCCGTGACCGTGTTGGTCCAACCAGGCGTTGGTCTTGTCCTTGGCCTCGGCCATGCTCGTGATGCCGTTCAGTGACAGGCTTTCGTTGGCCGAATTCACGTAGACGCCTTCACCGACAAAAGCCGCCGGCCAGGTGTCACACACGGAGGTCGGGGCTATCTGGTGAGCAGTGAACCAGCTCTCGGGCGGCATCTGAGTGGCCGCAATTGACAGGCCGTAGGTGCGAGCGAAGGCGAAGTCGCGCTCATCGCCCGACGGCACGGCCATGACGGCCCCGGTGCCGTACCCCATCAGCACGTAGTCGGCGATCCACACCGGAATCGGCTCGCCCGTCAGGGGGTTGATCGCGCTCGACCCGGTGAACACACCGGTCTTTTGTCGAGCGTCGTCCTGCCGTTCGTACTTACCGCTCGAACTCACCGTTGCCCGGTACTGCTGCACAGCGCTAGCTTGGGCTGGAGTGGTCAGCGCGTCCACAAG
>JAYTVF010000070.1:0-7599 GCA_043744155.1 Acidimicrobiia bacterium
TAACCCCCTATAACCCCCTATAACCACCTACAACCCGAGAAATTGGCCGGCGAGCGCCAAGGTATCGGGCATGAACGGCAGCCGCGCCACCATGGCAGCCAACTCGCCCAGCGCGACGAAGTGGCACTCGGTGATCTCGCCGTCGTCGAAGTGAAACGGCCCGTCCCACACGGTTCGATAAAAGTGCGCGATGGTGCAGAACGCCTCGGAGTCAAATCGCCCCGAACCAACCCAGGTCAAGAGCACATCGCGCACACCGAGTTCCTCGGTCAGTTCGCGCGTCGCCGCGACCTCGTAACTCTCACCGGCGGCGACCACCCCGCCAGCGCCGACATCCCACCAGCCCGGATGAAGGTCCTTCGTCAGAGCGCGACGATGTACCAGGATGTCCCCGTCACTCGACCAGACGTGGACGCCCACGCTGCGGTGTAAGAGCGCCTCGGCCCGCATCCGCCGACGTGTCACCACGCCGATCACTCGATCTGCGTCGTCGACCCAGTCCACCATCTCTTCGGTCATGGCACATTTGACCTGAAGAACCCGCGACGAACCAATCAGACGCGGCGTCAGAACACATTGAAACAACCCACCCCCGGCCGACTGGTACGGTCAGTACAGTCGCTAAACCCACAGCGACCCTATGGAGGAACCAAACATGAGTGACTACTCTGCCGATATTGCGCTCTACACCGACACCGTCGATGAAGCAGCCGTTGCGGCCATCGTCAAGCATCTGGGCATTGCGCTGCGATCGTCCAAAGACGCTGCGCTCGTCTCCTGCACCGACGACAGCGAGCGGGCTCGCGTACGCGACAGTTGGCTGAAGAAGAAGCTCGGCAAGGAAGATGACGCTGCGCTCGATGCCGACATCATGGCGATCTGCCAGCAGATGAAGGCGGACAAAACCAAGAGCCGGGTAACGTTCTACTACCTGCTCGCCGAAAAGCACGGCGTGTTGGGCGACCTGTACAGCGCGTAGGTCACTATTGCGCCGACTGGCGTGACAACCTACCGCAGGTGAACAGCATTGAATGGGAGACGTGCCGGGCGGCGCGTCTCCCATTCATTTCTGGCGACGTGTTGTCGAGACGAGCCGGTCGCTCGACGGATCCAACGCCGTCGAGCGACCCTCGATGCGAGGCTACGCAGTGACCAGGATGCGCGCGCCAGCGAAGGGCCCGACGCCGACGGAGCGACCCGACATCTCGACCGTGATGGTGCCATCGGGAGCAGAAGCGGTCACCCGACCGGAGCTTCCGGGTATGAGGGCAGCCTCCTCGAGGAAGGCTAGGAGCCCGGGCGAGAACTCCAATTCCTCGGGGATGCGAGAGACCGTGAACGCCGCGCCGACCAGCACTCCCGACAACGGTCGCGCATCGGGCGCTTCATAAAGCGAGCCAGGAATAGGGTTGCCGTGCGGGCAGGTTGTTGGTTCGCCGAGCACCCGACGTAACGCCTGCTCAACCGAGTCTGAGATGACATGTTCCCACTTGCCGGCCTCTTGGTGGGCGTCGGCCCATGAGAGCCCCAGCATGTCGGTGAGGAAACGCTCGGCCAATCGATGGCGGCGCACGACCTGTTCGGCCAACTTGAGCCCCGCAGCGCTCAGACGGATCGTACCGTCAGAACTGTCGAGTAGGCCGTCGATTTCGAGGCGACGAATCATCTCCGACACCGACGGGCGAGATACCTTGAGTCGTTCGGCGATACGGGCCTGAATCACATCAAGGTCATCCTCGGCCAGCTCGAAAATGCACTCACAGTATTCCTCGGCCGCCGGATGCCATTCAGCCATAGCGTGCAGTCTAGGACGCGTATGGTCGAAGGAGATGGCGCCGCGGGCACCGTAACCATCTTGTAGGACCGAAGACTCAAACAATCCCGGGGATCCGTCCGTTACTCTGCCCCTATGCAGTCACCGACCATCGCGTCCGTCCGTGAGGCTGCTGCGGCTCTGGCAGGTCGTGTCGTACATACGCCAACGTTGCGATCCGACACGCTCTCGGCCATCTGCGGAGCCGAGGTGTGGCTGAAGTTCGAGAACCTGCAGTTCACCTCGTCGTTCAAGGATCGGGGCGCCTGCTGGCGCATGATGCAACTGTCGCACGACGAACGCCGGCGCGGCGTGATTGCCGTGTCGGCCGGGAATCACGCCCAGGGCGTCGCAAACCATGCCTCTCGCATGGGAATTCCCGCCACCATCGTGATGCCGCGGTTCACACCCAACGTGAAGGTGGCGGCCACAACCGCACTGGGCGCGCAGGTTGTGCTGCATGGCGATGATCTGGCCTCAGCCATGGTGGAAGCTGCTCGGCGACAGACCGACGATCGGCTGACCTTCATCCCACCCTTCGATGACCCGTGGGTGATCGCCGGCCAAGGTACCTGTGGGCTTGAACTCTTCCAGGACACGCCCCCGCTCGATGCCGTACTGGTGCCCGTCGGGGGCGGCGGCCTGATCGCCGGCGTCGCCCTGGTGGCGGCCGACATCTCGCCCGCGACGAAGGTGATCGGGGTGCAGTCGGTCGGGTATCCGTCGATGCGACGGGCCCTAAGCGAGGATGATGCGGCGGTACCGGGCGGCTCGACCATCGCGGAAGGAATCGCCGTGGCAAACGCAGGCGTGTTGACGCGCGAGATCGTGGGGCGACTGGTGACCGACATCGTCACGGTCACCGAGGAACAGGTCGAGGCCGCGGTCAACCTGCTGCTGGAAATCGAAAAGACCGTCAGCGAAGGGGCCGGGGCGGTCGGGCTGGCCGCGGTGTTAGCCGACCCCGATCGATTCCGAGACCAGCGAGTGGCGATCATCATCAGCGGTGGAAACATCGACCCACGAGTGCTGGCGTCAATCATCATGCGCGGGTTGGTGAGATCGGGGCGACTGTCCCGGTTCACGGTTGATCTGGCCGACCTGCCGGGGGCGCTGGCGCGCGTAGCTGGCATCGTTGGTTCGCTCGGCGGCAACATCGTCGAGGTGGCCCATCAACGCCTGTTCACCGACCTTTCGGTGAAATCGACGGCACTCGAACTGGCCGTCGAGACGCGCGATCGACATCACGCCGACGCGCTCATCGCCGCCCTTGGCAACGCCGGGTACCCGGTGCGACGTGCCGTTACGACCTGACCTCACCACTTCGCTTGTGGGCTAGGCCAGGATGTCCTTGGTGGTAAAGCGGGCCCACGCGGCGGAACCGAACACGGCGATGTAAAGCGCTTGGAGACCCAGGTTTCGGCCGATACCGCCCCATTGAACGTGGGTGCGGAGCAGGTCGCTGTAGCTCAGCCAGTTGTTGGTGAGCAGCCACGGGTGTATCGCCGCGGTCTGGGGGAGCGTGTCCAAAATACCGATCAGGATGAACGCTGCAAGCGTGCCGGCCATCGCACCGACCGGGACGTCAGTGAGGGTGGAAATGAACATGCCGATCGCACCGAGACCGAGCAGCGACAAGCTGATGACCACCGCCGCGAGCGAAATGCGGAGCATTCCCGTGGACAGAGGCAGCGTGTCGCCCGACAGGGTCGTTACTCGGCCGACCGGAAACAGGATCAATCCGGCGATGAGACCAACGACGGCAACGGTGAGGGTTGCCGCCAGGCAGAAGGCGACCATGGCGACGGCTTTGGTGGCCAGAAGCCTCACCCGGCCGGCCGGCCGGGTGAGCAAATAGCGCAGCGTACCGAGCCCGGCTTCACCTGCAATGGTATCGCCGGCAACGACGGCGACAGCCATGGGCAAGAAGAACGGCAGGGTCACCGTCAGCCCTGCGAGAACAGCGAACACGCCGTTGTTGGTGACCTGGCTGAGAAACACCGGGCCATCACCCCGGTCGGGGCCGCCGGCGAAACGGATGACGAGCGTGATCAGGATCGGCATGGCGGCCAAACCGGCCAGGATCGCCTGGGTGCGGCGCCGACGGAACAGTGTTTTCAGCTCATTGCGCCACATGGAAGCCCTCCCCGGTGAGTGCAACAAAGGTGTCTTCCAGGCTCGGTTGTTCGGCACGGAAACTGCGAATGCCGACCCCGCTCTGTACCAGCGCCCGACAAAAGTCCTCCGGGCGGGCATTGGCAGCGATCGGCGCGCTGACCGTCCGCCGGGCAAGATCGATCTCGGGCACGAGGCCAGCGGCACGAAGCGTCTCAGCGGCGAGGTCGAGATGATCGGTCTCGACGCTGAGTGTCGTGATGGCCGTTGAGCGAAGTTCGTCGAGGGAACCCTGGGCCACAAGTTTACCGACGCTCATGACGGCCAGATGCGTGCACACCATCTCGATTTCGGCGAGCAGATGACTGGATAGGAACACCGTGGTGCCCTCAGCCGCCAGATCACGGACTAAGTGGCGAATCTCTCGGGTGCCTTGGGGATCCATACCGTTGGTCGGTTCATCCAAAATGAGCAACCGCCGTGGGCGCAGCAAGGCGCCCGCCAGTCCGAGGCGCTGGCGCATGCCGAGCGAATAGGCCTTGAAACGCTTGTCGGCCGCGTTGGTGAGCCCCACGCGGCTGAGTGCTTCGTCGATGCGCCGATGTCGGGTGGTCGGCTGAGCATCGGGCCCGAAGGCGTCAAGACGTTCGAGGTTCTGTCTGCCGGTCAGCCAGGGGTAGCAGGCCGGACCGTCGATTAGGGACCCAACATCACCCAATACCTGGCGGGATTGCCCCGGGATGGGTCGGCCAAGCAAGGACACCTGGCCGGAGTTCGGGCTCAGCAGACCGAGCAGCATCCGGATGGTGGTGGTCTTGCCTGAGCCATTGGGACCGAGAAACCCGAACACCGAGCCGGCCGGAACCTGCAGGTCGACGTTGTCGACCACGGTCTGAGAGCCGAAGCGCTTCGTCAACCCGACAGTCGAAATCGCCAGGTCATGTCCAACGACGCGTTGCGGCGGGTTGGGTGTGGGTATGCCGGTTGGCGGCGAGAACGTCACTGTCATGCGACGGGAATGGCAGCGGCGAGTGCCGTCGGATTCACGGCGCCGATGGCGATACGGCCGTCGTCGAGCATGATCAAGTTCACCAACGCCGTCTTGAGTAGATGGCCGTTGCCGCCCGGTGTGGCCACGACCGGGGCGCCTGAGAGCAGTCCGCCGAGTTGGCCTCCAAGCGTCGGGCCACGCATGACGGCCACCGTCGTCCAGTCCTTACCGACCATGACCGTGGGTGACTTCGCCTGCGAGGTCGGCGCGGCCGTGGTTGGGTCACTCGCCGCAGAAGCCGACCGGTCGCCCTTTTGACGACGGCCACCGTCACCCGAAGATCCACGATGACCGTGCTCGCCGTAACCGCTGATGGGGAACAGGTCGGCCGGGTTGGTCACCTCGGTGACGGTCGAACCGGTCGGTGGCGTGAACGCAAAGGTCGTGGCGCCCGGAGTATCAAAGGAGATAGAGGTGAAGCCGATCTTTACGACCGGCGTTGGATCGCCTTTGGCTTCGATACGAACCTCCAACGCAAGCCCAGTCGCCGCATCGACGGCGATGACCCCGGCACTGATGGTGGAATCCGCCGACTTGGGGCTCACTACCAGTTCATAGACCGGTCGGCCAGCGACGTAGCCGGGCGTTCGGACCGACACTTCCGTGGAGGGATCGATGTTGGCGAGCAGGTCGGCGGCAGCCTTGTCGGGTGTTGTGGTGGGCATCTCAGCCTTCGGATCGAAGCCCGTGTCCGCCTTGTCGGCGCTCAGCGTCGCGTGCTTGACCTGTTGCGTAGTGGAGTCCCATGACCAAAAATCCGCGCCGTTGTGCACCCAGTCCGTCTCGGACTGGGTGCCATCGATGGCCAGGCGCTGATGGTCGGGTCCGTCAACCCAGACGTGTTCGGTGTTGGTCCCGCCGAGCAGATCGAGCAGGCTGCGAGGCACGTTCACGCCCAGCGAACCGAGCGAGGGCAAGCCCAGACGAACGCTGGTCTTCATATCGCCAGAGAAGGCCATCACTTTGACGGCGCTCACCTTGTCCAACAGTTGCGCCGGCGTGAGCGGTGGAAGCACCGGGACTGGATCGGCCGAAGCCGGAAGGAGTGCCGGCAGCGCAGCCGCCAGGGCGACACCCCCCACAATGGCCACAGAGACGAGCCAGCGACTACGACGCAAAGTAATCATGCTCGCATCATGGCGGATCGTGCCTAAGAAGACCCTGAGAGGTCCCTCGACACTGACGAAGCGGGGATCGCCGGGAATCGAACGGTGAACACTGCGCCGCGAGCGCCGCCCGCCTCGACCGTGCCGCCATGCAATCGGACCAGGTCGGCAACGATGGCCAGGCCAAGGCCCGCGCCCTCAATGGCATCCCCGTGGCGCGAACGGTCGTCTTCGAGCCGCACGAAACGCTCGAACACTCGCGTGCGATCTTCAACGGGGATGCCTGGGCCGTCATCGACCACGGTGAGCACCGCCAGTCCGGCTTGGCGTTTGACGCTGACCGAGACGGTCGAGGCCGCGAAACGGATGGCGTTGTCGATCAAATTCTGCACCACCCGTCGCACTTGCAACTCGTCACCTCGAACGCCAACGGGCTCCAAGCCAGACAACCGGACCGTCACTGTGTCGCGAGCAACCGAGGTATCCACCACCTCGGCCGTGATCGCATCAAGTTCGACAAAGGCCTGACCGCGGGGCAACTGGCCAGCTTCGGCCCGCGCCAAGGTCAACAAGTCCTCCACCATCTGACTCATCCGATCATTGGCCGATCGGACCTCGCGGAGCACCTCCGATGGCGGGCGGAGATCGGGGTAGGCCAACGCCACATCGGTGGCCGTGCGGATCACCGCCAGCGGGCTGCGTAACTCATGTGACGCGTCGGCCACGAAACGGGCCTGCTGCGCGTTGGCGGCAGCCACACGATCGAGCATGGCATTCAACGTTCGGGCCAACCGCCCGAGTTCGTCGCCTCCGGTCGGGACCGGCAATCTATGTGTGGTCTGGCCACTGATCGTGTCGACCTCAGACCGCATCTCTTCCACCGGACGCAATGCCCGACCGGCGAGCAGCCAGCCGAGAAGCCCGGCGAGCAGGCCCAGTATTGGCACGCCGATCGCCAAGGCCGCCGCCACCAGCCGGGCCGACCGGTCGGCCTGCGCCAAGGACGTGGCGACAACCACCGTCACCACCTGGCTCGACGTGCTGGCTCGAACCGCGTCGACCCGGAACGGCTCGGAGCGGCCGGCGTAGCGCAACGTCGCAGCGCCAGTGGGTTCCTGCCTTGCTGGTGAGGGCACGACGAAGGGTTGACGGCCGATGAGTTCCTGGCTGGAGGCGATCACGCGGCCGGCCTCATCAAGCACCTGGACCAGAGTCGGCCACGGTGCGGGTACCGGCGGAATCACCTCGGGCAGCGTGCCGTTGCGAGCAAGTGCAACGACATCGGCTGCTCGAACACGGGCCTCGCCTGCGATGGGGCGTTCCAGTGACGATCGGACCAACCCCACAAGGCCAAATGCCGCCACCGTCAAAATAAGTCCGACCGAAAGGCCAGCGGCCACGGCCATTGTCCGACGCACTGGACCCAAGCCCGTCATTCCACCCGTCGGCGCGGGTCCCGGCGTGGGTCCCGGCGCAGGTCCCGGCGCGGGTCCCGGCGTGGGTACCGGCGTGGG
>JAYTVF010000071.1:0-7578 GCA_043744155.1 Acidimicrobiia bacterium
TCCATAGCCGCAACCGAAAGTCCGGGGCCTTCAGTGCCCAGTAGAATAGCGACCCGCTGATCTGCGGCGAAGGCAACATCGTCGAGGGCCACGGCGTTATCGTCGGGCGTGAGCGCCACGGTGAGGAAACCGGCCGTACGCACCTCGGCCAGGCCGAGGGGCAGCCGAGGCACGGTGGCATACGCGACGCCGTACACCGTCCCCATCGACACCCGCGAGGCCCGCCGGTAGAGCGGATCGGACGAATCCTCATCGAGTAGCACCCCGTCGATGCCGAACGCGGCTGCGCTGCGAAAGATCACTCCGATGTTGGTCGGGTTCATCACCCCACCCAACACCACCAGGCGGCGGGCGCCGGCGATCACCTCGGCCGCGGTTGCTTGCGGACGACGAGCAAACAACCCGAGGCTGCCCCGGTGGACACCAAGCCCCGTAATACGACGGATTATCTCGGGGCTGGCCCCAAAGACCGGGACGTTCCGGGGAAGCACCTCAGGCAGTGGTTCGGTCCGCGTCGCATCTACCAGCACGGAAATCGGCCGAAATCCGGCCTGGGTGGCTCGAGTGATCAAGATGTCGCTTTCGGCGACGAACTGGCCGTCCTGAATGCGGAGCTCACGGTCTCGCAATCCAACAAAGGCCGCGATGCGAGCGTCGGCCGGATCATCAACGGCCTCGACGGGGCGCCCGAAAATCGTCGGGGAGCCCTGGTCGATCAGCTCGCAGCCTTTAATGCCGCGGCGGCGGCCAGCGCGGCGGCCTTGGCAACCGCAGCGACGGCTCGGGTGACGGGCGTGCCGGAAGCGACCAAGGTGACGACTGGGTCCTCAACGCCGGCGTCGAGCGCGGCGATGGCGGTGGCCTTGGCCGACTCGGGCACGCGCAGCAGCACGTTGCGACCCTTTGACCAGTCACCGAAGCTGACACCCTCGGCCGGGGTCATACGTTCGAGGATGGCGGCGGCGGTGTTTTTTACCCGCATCTGTGATGCGCCGGCCAGTGTGCCGTTGATGATCGGAGCAAGTGAACGCAACTTTGCCGCGTCGGCCGTCTCGCCGATACGGTCCAAAGCCAGGGGGCAGCAGTAGCGAATGACCCAATCGAGCGTCCGCAATTTGGATTCGGTGTCAGGGAGAACGTACGTCACCCGTCTAGTTTGGCCTGTCGCGGCCGTGGAGTACACCTGGCCGTCACGGTTTGGCGACATGCCCACTACAATCGATAGACGAGCGAGTACTACCGAACGGTAGCCAGGACGGGTCTCCCGTCGGTCTGCGGCACCAGAGCAGATTGCCCCATGACGCCCGCGGAAAGCTGAATCGTGACTGCAAATGCCGTGTACCGACACCAACGAGCGGGCATCCTCAGCGTCACCGCCGTTGATGCCCCAGAGGTGATTACCTCGATCTGGATCGACGAACAGTTGCAAACGACGTACGACCGCACCGGCCTTCGTCCCGGTCTCTTGGCCGAACTGGCTGGCATCCATGCGCGCCGGTGGTGGCCCGCCGATATGCGCTTTGACGAGGCTGCCGCCAGAGCGGGCGAAGCCGCAATCCAACAGTCAGGCATCGACCGGTCGCGTATCGGCATGATGATCTCGACCTCGGTAAGCAAGCATCACCTCGAACCGTCGGTGGCGTGCGCCGTGCACGACCGGCTGCAGCTACCGACTTCGTGCGTCAACTTCGACCTAGCCAATGCCTGCCTCGGCTTCGTCAACGCTATGCACCTTGCCGCCACCGCCATTGATGCCGGTCATGTCGAATACGTACTTATCGTCGACGGTGAAGGGAGCAGGCAGACCCAAATGGCCACCATCAATCGCCTCCAGAGCGAGACGGCGAGCGCGGTCGATGTGTTCGATGAATTCGCATCCCTCACGCTCGGGTCTGGTGCTGCAGCCATGGTGATGGGCGGTATGGATGCGCACCCCGACGCCCACCGCTTCGTGGGCGGCATCGCGCGTGCCGGGACGGAACACAACAAACTTTGTATTGGTGATCTCGAAAAGATGAAGACCGACACGCGAGCCCTTTTGGAGGCTGGGCTCGACCTGGCCGAGGCGGCCTGGAAAACGGCCGGTCACGACTGGGATTGGCAAGAGGGTATGGATTGGTACATCGTGCACCAAGTGTCATCGGTGCACACCAAGCTGTTGTGCGAGCGGCTCGGCATCGATCGTGCCCGGGTGCCGCTCACGTATCCAAACTTCGGCAACGTGGGCCCGGCCGCCATCCCGATCACGCTCGCCAAACAGGCCAACCAGATCGAGCCTGGCCAACGGGTGCTCTGTATGGGTATCGGATCAGGCCTCAACACCAGCTTCACCGAGATCGTATGGTGAACGGCCCCGGTCCGAAGCGGCCATCGTCGGCCGATCTGTCGGATTGGGGCATCGATCCAGCCTGGTCGACCGATATCACTGTTTCGTCGCACGATGGATCTACCTATGTATGGCACGTTTTGCAGACGGGGCCCCCGTCGCCGATCGGCACCATCGTGTGCGTACACGGCAACCCGACCTGGTCCTACCTCTGGCGCAGTTTTTTGCGTCAGCTCGGTGATCGCTACCGCGTGATCGCGGTAGATCAACTCGGCATGGGATATTCCGACCGCACCGGGCCCCGCCGATACGCCACCCGGGTGAAGGATCTTGCCGACGTCCTGGCCGCCCTCGACGTGACGGGCACGGTCATCTTGGCGGCCCACGATTGGGGTGGAGCTGTTGCGATGGGATGGGCGGTGGCCAACCCCAATCGCGTTGGCGCGCTCATTTTGACCAATACCGGCATAGCGGTGCCAGCAGGCACTCGTGGGCCAGCCCTCATTCGATTCGCTTCTGCCACCGGTGTTACCGATCTGGTGTGTCGCCGCACGCCAACATTCGTTGCCGGAACCGTCGCCCTGTCAGGTCGGCGGATGGCCGCGCCAGCTCGCCAGGGCTACCTTGCCCCATATCGGTGCCGGGCCGATCGCGCCGCGATCGCTGCGTTCGTCCGCGACGTTCCCTTTACCGACAGTCATCCGTCATCGGCTGACCTTGCGCTGGTGGCTGAGGGATTGCGTTCGATCACCGCGCCGGTGCTGCTGGCCTGGGGCGGGCGGGATCCGGTCTTCTCCGATGCCTTCGCTGATGATTTGGCCGGGCGTTTCCTCCACGTCGATCGGCATCGTTTCGGCAACTGCGGACATCTCGTCATCGAGGAAGCCGACGTGGCCGGCGTCGCCGATACGTGGCTGTCCACCCACGCTGGTTCAGCGGTCGAAGCCGCCCAGGTGCCGATCGAATGCGCTTCACGGCGGCCGTTGTGGGCTGGCGTGCGCGATCGAGCGGCCGATACCTCTGAGGCGTTCCGCAATGGTACCGACGGCACGTCCGTGTCGTGGTCGGATCTTCATACGCGCATCGAGGCCATCTCGCGCGGACTGCTCGCTGTCGGGCTAAAACCGGGAGACCGTGTTGCGCTGGCGGTTCCGCCCGGCCCCGACCTGTTGGCGCTGGTATACGGATGCTGGCGCGCTGGCGTGGTGACGGTGCTGGCCGACAAAGGCCTCGGATGGCGGGGCCTGGGACGAGCGTTACGCAGCGCCGGTCCGGCCTGGGTCATTGGCCCACCCGCCGCGCTCGGCGTGGCCCGGCTATTGCGCTGGACGCCGGGGGCGCGCTCAGTGCAGATAGGCGGACGCTCGTGGCCGCAGCTTGGCAGCACGACACTCGCTCAGGTGATGGATGCGGGCAGCACCGCACCCGAGGCGTCGCTGCCGAATGCGGACGATCTGGCCGCCATTTTGTTCACTTCCGGAGCCACCGGCCCCGCCAAGGGCGTGCGCTACCTCCATAGGCAACTCGAGGCACAACGAGACGCCTTGGCCCGAAGCTATGCCATTACGTCTGCCGATCGGTTGGTGGCCGCCTTCGCCCCGTTCGCCCTCTACGGACCGGCCCTGGGCATTGCCTCAGCTATCCCCGATGTCGACGTCACTCAACCGGGATCACTCACCGCACGGGCCTTCGACGACGCCTGCCGAGCGATCGACGTCACGATGGCCTTTGCCTCACCGGCCGCGCTAGCCAACGTCGTGAAGACCGCTCAATCTCCGTTGCCAGCGGTCGCTCGACTTCGATTGGTATTGTCCGCCGGGGCACCGGTCGCGACATCACTGCTCGAATCGGTGGCCCGACTCGCGCCTGCGGCCGAGATTCACACCCCCTACGGCATGACCGAGGCGCTACCGGTGGCTGATATCGACCTTGCGGCCATCCGGGCTTCGGGCCTCGGCCAGGGCGTGAACGTCGGACGCCCCGTCAGTGGCGCTGTGGTACGCATTGCTCCCCTCTCGGCCCCAACCGGCGAGTTGACCGATCCCGCGTCCCGGCCCGACGTTGGGCTTGGGATCCTTTCCAGCGAGGAGATCGTTACCGGCGCCCGGATGCATGACGGCCTCGCGACCGCTACCGGTCGAGTGATCGTCGCAGCGCCTTGGCTATCGGACGGCTACGACCGCCTCTGGCGTACCGAGGCCGACGCTCGGTCCGTCATCGACGGTGTGCGCTGGCACGATTCAGGCGATGTCGGCCACCTCGACGCCGCCGGTTCGCTGTGGATTGAAGGCCGGAGCGTGCATTGCATCACCACCGCGGCCGGGCTGGTGACGCCGGTGCCGGTTGAGATCGAAGCTGACGCAGTGTCGGGTGTCCGGCGATCTGCGGCGGTGGGCGTTGGTCCGGTCGGCGTACAGCAACTTGTGGTGGTCATCGAACCGATTGAGGCGCACGACGATGGACTCGCCGACACCACGCTGACTGCGGCCGTACGAGCGGCGGTCACCCGACCGGTCGCTGCGGTGTTGACGGTTGCGGCGCTTCCCGTCGACATACGCCACAACGCCAAGATCGACCGCACCGCCCTGGCAGGCTGGGCCACCAAGGTGCTGGCCGGGCAACGGGCCAAGGCACCCACGTGACTCAAGCGCCCGGGCCGGCGAACTCATGAAGGTGTTGCTGACCGGGGCGACCAGCTTGTTGGGCCGCACCACCGTGCAACAACTGCTTGACCGCGGCGACCGGGTCGTGTGTCTCCAACGCGGCGATGCCGGGCTGCCCACCGCACAGGTGAAAGGTGACATTCGAGACCTTGACGTCGTGCGGCGCGCCGCAAAAGGGTGTGATGCGATCGTGCACGTGGCGGCCAAAGTCGGGGTGGTCGGTGACTGGGAGTCATATCGATCGGCCAACGTCGACGGCACCGCCAATGTCGTTTCGGCCGCTCGACACGTCGGTATTGCCAAGGTGGTGCACGTGTCGTCGCCGTCGGTGGCCCACGCCGGACACGCGCTGGTCGGGCTAGGCGCCGAACCACCCATACTTGGGAGGCGGCAGGCCTTTTACGCTGAATCGAAAGCCGAGGCCGAACTGGTTGCCCTCGCCGCCAGTGGGACCGACCTCGGCGTGGTCGCTCTCCGACCGCATCTGGTGTGGGGACCGGGCGATACTCAGTTGGTCGGCCGTATCGTCACCCGGGCCCAGTCGTCGCGCTTAGCTCTGGTCGGCGGCGGGCGGGCGTTGATCGACAGCACCTTTGTGACCAACGCCGCCTCGGCATTGGTGGCCGCCCTCGACGTCGTCGAGCCCGCAGGCCGCTGCGCCGGACGAGCCTATGTGATTGCAAACGGTGAGCCTCGACCGATTCGCGACCTGGTTGCCGGTATCTGCGCTGCGGCCGGTGTGCCGTTTGCAGCCAAAGATATGCCGTTCGCCCTCGCCACGCTGGCGGGATCCGTGCTGGAACGAGCCTGGAAGGTCACTCGGCGAACCAGCGAGCCGCCGCTCACCCGGTTTCTCGCCGAGCAACTCGGCACTGCGCACTGGTTCGACCCGCGCCCCGCGTTTAGAGATCTGCGGTGGCAACCCTCGGTCACTATCGACGAGGGGCTGGAGTTGCTGGCCGATTGGTACCGCCGAAATCCCCAGGATCCGGCGCGCTGAACGGCCGGTCCTCATAGGTTGCACGGGTGTCGCACGTCGAAGCCGAGATCGTAGAACTGGCGGACCGCATCGTCCGCTCGGGCTATTCGACGGGTGATGAGGCGGTCTCGGAAATCGTTGAGGTGATGGGTTACGACGGCACCCCCGCCGACCTGCAGCAATGCGCTCGCAAGGCCGTCGAACGCGCACTCGTCGCGCTTGATCATGAGGAGCGGATGTGGGGAACCACAGACAATGATCGCTTGGCCCGCGCGGCGGTGGCCCTCGAGGCGAACGGCATCTTGTTCCGCCAGAACTTCTCGTGCTGCCAGGCGTGCGGGATTGATCGCATCCCAGCCGAGGTAGACGCCGCGACAGCCAACGGACAGTCCGTGCGCGGGCTCGTCTTTTTTCATTGGAACGACACCGAACGCGCCATCGACGGGCGAGGACTCGGTCTCTCTTATACCGCCATCGGCACATATTCCTCTGAGCAATACGCCCCGGCGGCCGAGGCTGTCGCGGCCGAATTAGTGGATGCCCTACGGCGAGAGGGTCTCAAGGTGCGTTGGTCGGGACGCCTCGACCAACGCGTCACCGTGTCGGTGCGCTGGCAACGACGGCGATTCACCGCACCGCCCGAGTAAATAAACCGAGTAGCTACACCAGCGCTGGTTGCGGATCGGGTACCGAGTCGTTGAGGGCCGATGGGGCCTGGATTGGTGGGCGGATCTGCAGTACCCCCAGCGCGGCGACGATACAAAGAACACCGCCGAATACATAGCTGAGCTGGAAACTGCCGGTCGCGTCACGCGTGGCGGCCGAGAACCAGGCCGCGAACCCACCACCAAGTTGGTGGGCGGCAAAGAGCCAACCGAACACCACTGCGCCCCGGCTCGGACCGAAACACCGATGAGCCAGAGCAATGGTAGGTGGCACGGTGGCGGCCCATCCGAAGCCGTATGACATCAGCACAGCTACTGTGCCGACGTGGCCGGCACCCAGGCCGAGCACCTGGTTGAGCATCAGCAACGACAAGCCCCGAATGCCGTAGTAGCCAAAGAGCAGTCGCCGGGGGTCGAATCGATCGACCAGCCAGCCAGACGTAAGTACGCCGATCAGATCGAAAACCCCAATACCGACCATGAGCGCACCAGCCGTGGCCCGAGCGATGTGATGGTCATGGGTGGATTCAAACCAGTGGATCTGCACCAGGCCGCTCGTCGAGACCCCGCAGACGAAGAAGCTGCCGAACAAAATCCAGAACATGCCCGAGGTCGAGGCATCCCGCAACCCGCGAAAGGCCAATCGGATCGGGTTCGACGGTCGCGTCGGTGTGGTCCATCCGTCGGGCGCGCCGTACGCGGCGAGTCCTTTGTCTTCGGGCTTGTTGCGCACGAACGTGAGCACCAACGGCACGGCGGCAAGGGTGGCCGCAGCGATGACGAAGGCGGCCGCCCGCCAGCTGAAATGGGCGACCAGCAATCGGTTCACCGGCAGAAACAGCAACTGCCCTGCCGTACTAGCCGCCACCAACATGCCAGTCACCATGCCGCGGCGGCGTACGAACCAAGCCGTCGCAACCGACGACGCCAGCACCCCGGCCATGC
>JAYTVF010000072.1:0-2320 GCA_043744155.1 Acidimicrobiia bacterium
TGTCGGTGAGATCGCACCCAACAACGGATCCAGGCCATGAGCAAGGACCGTGAACCACGCTCGGATCGCTTCGGCGTTCCGGCCGAAACGACGGAACCACCCTCTCACCGTTGCTGCCGGCAACCCCAACGTGTCGGCGGCACGACGATGGCCACGCCCGGCGGCTTTCATCACCAACGCCGCTCCGATCACGTCCGTTTCGTCACGGCGGCAGACCAGCGAATCCTCAGCCAACAGCACATGCGTGCCACCACAGCCGCCGCAACGGCCACGACGCGGCCGACGCCATATCTCACCGGCAGCGCAACGCAACACCCGCCGGCGGGCCGAGCCCCACGGACGCAGCACTCCCGAGCATGCCGGGCAACAAAACCCGCCAGAGAGCAACTCGCTCTCGACCTGAAGCCGATCGTTTCCTACGATGATCACCAGCGCCTCCGGGCGTCCCAGAGGACCCTCCCGTCACTGTCCAGGTGAAGAAGCGGGAGGGTCCTTACGCGTCCAGTCTCACAGCGCCAGCCCACCACCCGAACCACCATCCCCACCCAACCCGTCGCCAAACAAGCCGCCCATCCTCAACGAACCTGGCGCTCTACACGTGGCGGTCTGTCGGATGTGGCGGTTGGCTTGTTGGACGTGGCGGTCTGTCGGATGTGGCGGTCTGTCTGTCGGATGGCGGTCTGTCGGATGTCGCGGTTGGCTTGTTGGACGTGGCCTCGCAGTTGATGGGGGCGGTCAGCATCGGCTGCTTGGAGCTTGCCGACGTGCAACTTCACGCCGCTGGACTTGCAACTCTTCCGAACGGTGCGCCTGCAGGCGGGTTGCGATCGGAGATGCACGCTGAAACACGAAGAGTTGCACGCTGACGGATCTAGGCTGCGTTCGAACTGCTGGCAGCGCGCCTGGCCTCGCCCCTGCGCACCCCCGGTTTCAAACCTCCGGCGCGTCCCAGAGCACCTTCGACCGAATCCAGCAGTCGCTGTGTTCGATGTTCGACCATATTTGGTGTGATCGTCATAAAATGGTAGCCCAGTCGGTCATAGGTGGTTCGCTTGTCGTGGTCCCGCTCGAATTGCTGCTCATGGAACTCGCGGCTGTCGACCTCGATGATGAGCCCATGTTCAGGGCGGATCACCTCGGGCCGAGGGCCAGAGCGAAAGGGAATCATGAAGTCCCCTCGCAAGCCACCACGACCAGTCGGACCGATGATCACTTGGCGCCACGGCTCTCGGCCCAAGATTCGTAGAACCTGTACGGCCCTCGTCTCGGCGTAGCTCTCTGTCGGTGGCTCTGAACCCCGACGCCGGAGAATCTCCCGAAGCTTCCCCTCACTTTTGTGGCGGCCGCCCCCCGCAACAAATGGATTCGTTCCGAGTCGGACTGCATGTTCGACCGCTAGTTCGATGCGATCGGATGGCTCCATGGCGTCATCCCTGCCGATCAAATCCTCGGGTACGGCGTCAAGATGCCGAAGCACCGTTGCTATCGGGGCGAGCTGGCCCTCCTCAGTGTAGGCTGGCTCCTGCCATTTCCGCACCTGAATGATGCGCTCGCCAGTGTGACCACCGTTCGGGACGCACCACAAAAGGGGCCATTCATACTCTCGAAAGCCATCGAGACCGTGTACTGCTGCCGCTGCGGGACCCGTCAGCGCAATGTTCCATGTTCGCATTTCCCCACCGATCGTCTCCAATCAAGAAGGGGAAGTAAGCGAAGCGTACAGGGTCATGGGCGGGACCGTGCGATCCGAGGTTACGGCTTGCAACATCGCGATGTTCGACGTGCAACTCCACCCGCAAATCGTCGAAGTTGGGTCATTTTCGACGAGTTGCAAGCTCAACGACCCATAGTTGCAAGACGACCGCCCGACCGCCCGACCGACCGACCGACCGACCGACCGCCCGCCTGCCCGCCCGCCTGCCCGCCCGCCTGCCGGGCGGATCGAATCATGTGAGAGCAGAAAAATTCGCCACTACGACGGTTTGACATGGGTTTGAGTCTTGAGGACGAGACGACGATGAGGTTCACCGGAACAACCTTCGCTGGCGTTCACGTCCTGCTTGGCGCGGCCTTAGGATTTAGATCGAGCGGGTCGCTGCCTTCGCTCAACTCGTGAAGGACTTCCGCGTGAGTATCGCAGAGGTGGATGACCGGTCGCCCAACAATTCAGAGACCTCGGACGAGATTGCTGATCGGCTTGAGGACTCTAGGCCCACAGCCGCAATCGATGACCGAAGTCAACTCGCGCAGAGGTGCTCGGGCCGTTCGGCAGGGTCCTTGTCGATGGGCATGGTCCATTCCCGATAGGGAAGATTCGTTG
>JAYTVF010000073.1:0-2318 GCA_043744155.1 Acidimicrobiia bacterium
CGAAAACAAATCGACAGGTCTGTGCACCATCGGCGTGTGGGGCCCGAATGCCAAAGCGCTCGTGTCGAAGATCCACACCCCGCAGCGCGGCGAGGGTGGCCTCGAGAACGAGAGCTTCGCCTACGGTTCCGTCCTCGACCGGCTCCTCGTCGGCATTCCATGCACGTTGTTCCGTATCTCCTACGTGGGTGAGTTCGGCTGGGAGATCACCACCAAGATGGAGCACGGCCTCAAGCTTTGGGACGCGCTCTCGGCGGCCGGTCAAGACCTCGGCGTAATTCCTGTCGGTATCGGGGTCTACGCCGTGACCGGACGCATCGAGAAGGGTTACCGCCTCATGGGTTCGGAGCTCGAGAGCGAGTACATGCCACACGAGGCCGGTCTCGATCGCCCGAAGGTAAAGGCGGCGACCTTTATCGGCAAGGAGCCCTACGTCGCCGCCCGCGCCGCCGGTGCCTCCACGGTCATGTGCACACTTAGTATCGACGATCACACGTCGGCGAGCGGCATGAAGCGCTATCCCGTGGGTGGCAACGAGCCGATTTGCACCGCCGACGGCAATCGCATCCTCGACTCACATGGCCGGGTGTCGCGGGTAACTACCGCAGGTAGCGGCCCTTCGGTTGGAAAATTTCTTCTGCTCGCATACCTTCCGCCGGAACATGCCGTTGAGGGCAACAAGAACCTGAAGGTGATGTACATGAACGAGCTGTATCCCATCACCGTCGAGCGGGCCGGCAGCACACCGTTGTTCGATCCGACCGACGCCCGGATGAAGGGCTGACGACCCGTGGCGGCGTTGCGAATTGCCGTGTGCGTGAAGCGGGTACCGGCGCCAGGCTCGCGCATCAACGTGACTGCAGACGGGCAATCGGTCGATGCCGCCAACCTCGGTTTCACCACTTCGCCGCACGAGGAGTGCGCCGTCGAGGCGGCAGTGCAGCTCGCTGATCTGCATGGTGGGAGTGCCACCGTATTTACCCTTGGGCCGAGCGAAGCCGAGGAACAACTTCGTTACGCCGCGTCTGTAGGTATGCATGCGGCCGTTCTCGTGAGCGCAGCCGATGGGCTCAATTGGGATCCTCAACGAACGGCGTCTTCCCTGGCGCAAGCGATCGCCTCGGTCGAAGCGCAAGATGGCGTGTTTGATTTGGTGCTGTTCGGCAACGAATCGGCCGACGCCGGCGGATTCCAAGTGGGCATACGAGTTGCCCGAGCCCTTGGTCGACCGATCGTGAATGGAGTGAAAGGGATCGACATCACCGATGCGGGGTTCACGCTGCGTCGACCGATCGATAGTGGCTTCGAGGTTTACGAACTCCCTCGCCCCGCCGTCGTGGGTGTCAAGGAAGGCATCAATCTGCCGCGGTACCCAACAATGAAGGGACGCCTGGCATCGAAAAAGGTCGCCGTCGACATCGTCGAGGCCACTGCGAATGCGGGCGGCCAAGTACGGGTTGCGTTGAGGCGACCGCAGGAGAAGGTTAGTTCCACGATTGTGCTTGGTCATGGACCCGAGGCCGCTTCTGCTGTTGTTGATCTACTCGCTGAGTTGGGAGTTCTCTAAATGAGCTGTGTCCTTACGATCATCGAACACGATCGCGGGGCCCTGGCCAGCGGTTCGTTGGAAGCGCTCACGGCGGCCCGGGGGCTAGCCGAGTCACTTGCTCTGCCTCTGGTCGCCGCCGTATGCGATGGCACCGATGCCCTGACCGCGGCCTGCGCCGGATACGGCGCCAGCGAGGTTATTGATATCAACCATCCGATGTTGGGCGACTACGGCCCCGAAGCGTGGGGCAACGCTCTCGCTCAACTCGTGGCCACGCGAACGCCCACTGCCCTGGTGGCCTGCGGAACCGATCGAGGCAATGAGCTGATGGCCCACGTTGCCGCCATTCTCGACGCCCCGATGGTCGCCAATGTACTGACCATCGCCCCCACGAACGATACGGAGCCGTGGTCCATCACCCGTCTGCAGTGGGGCGGTTCGCTCCTCGAAGACGTGACCCTAAACGCACCTATCAAACTCATCACCGTGGCCCATCACGCCAACGAGATGGTGCCATCTCCGGTCACGGAGGCTCGCACGACCTTTGCCCCCACCCTCAATCCAGCTCTCGCTCGAACCACCGTGACGAACCGCGTGGAACGGGCCGCTGGCGTCACCCTAACGACCGCACGCGTGGTGGTGGGCGGCGGGCGCGGCGTCGGCTCCCCCGAAGGTTTCGCCCCTCTGGAAGAACTGGCCGGAGAACTGGCCGGCGTCGTCGGATGTTCGCGCGCTGTTACCAACAATGGATGGCGCAACCACACCGACC
>JAYTVF010000074.1:0-2311 GCA_043744155.1 Acidimicrobiia bacterium
GCGCCGTCGTGGGCCTCGACCACCTCGGCACCGGCCCCTCGAAGCATACTGGCCAGCGCCCCGGCCTGAGGAGAGCGCACCGACACCCAGGCTCGCACATTGGCGTCGACGAAATCGGTGACCGAGCCCGACGAGATGAGTTTGCCCTGGCCAATCACCACCAGATTGTCGGCAGTTTGAGCCATTTCCGACAGCAGATGGCTGGAAACCAGCACAGTACGGCCCTGCGCGGCCAGATAACGCAAAAAGTGCCGGACCCACAAAATGCCTTCGGGATCGAGCCCGTTGACGGGTTCGTCGAACAGCATGGTGTGCGGATCACCCAGCAGCGCCACGGCAATACCGAGACGTTGATGCATACCGAGCGAGAATTTTCCGACCTTCTTGTCGGCGACCGACGTCATACCAACCAGGTCGAGAACCTCGTCGACCCGAGCTTTCGAGATGCCGTTTGACGCCGCGAGATATCGCAAATGGTTGCGGGCGGTACGACTTGGATGCACGTATTTGGCATCAAGCAACGCGCCGACTTCGCGTAGCGGATGAGTCAGGTCACCGTACAACTTGCCGTTGAATCGGGTGACACCGGCGGCTGGTCGATCCAGCGAAAGCATGCAGCGCATGGTCGTCGACTTGCCGGATCCGTTCGGGCCGAGAAAGCCCGTCACCGTCCCGTCGGCCACGTGGAACGTCAGATCATCGACCACGGTCTTGCTGCCGAATCGTTTGGTGAGCCCCTGCACCTCTATCACGGCCGAGACGTTAGGCCACCAGCGTCACTTAGTAGTGTGCATGCCAATTCGGGCGCAGATCACTAACGGCATCCACCGCCGCGAACGCGGCGAGGAATAGGTCGTTTTCCTCCACCGAACCAATGGTGACGCGTACCCCCTCACCCGGGAACGGCCGGCTCACGACACCCCGAGATTCGAGGCCGAGGGTCAATCCGGCGGCCGCCTCCCCCGCTGGGAGCCACACAAAGTTCGCTTGCGGGTCGGGCAGGGCGAACCCCATGGCGGTAATAGCCGCGGCGACACGATCTCGTTCGCGAAGCGTCGACGCCACTCGCTCGGCCAGTTCATCGTCGGCGGCCAAACTGGCCAACGCAGCCGTCTGCCCCAGTCCGTTGACGGCGAATGGGATGAGCGTACGGTCGATCGAACCAACCACATCCGGGTGGGCCAGCGCATATCCGATGCGTAAGGCGGCCAGGCCGTAGGCCTTGCTGAATGTGCGCAGTACCACCAGGTTCGGATAGTCGAGCAACAATTCGAGCGCTCGGGGCGCCGTTGGCGAAGTGACGTACTCGCAATAGGCCTCGTCGAGCACCACCAGGCACCCGTCGGGCACCCGGTCGAGCACGGTGACCAGTTCTTGGTGCGTGACCACCGTTCCGGTCGGGTTGTTGGGGGACGTAATGAACACCAGTCGGGTGTTGCCGGTGATGGCGCCGACCACGGCAGCCATGTCAAAGTGCGAATTGACCAGAGGTACCTGCACCGATACGCCACCGACCGTCGAGACGTAGATCGGGTAGGCCTCGAAACTGCGCCAGGCGTACAACACTTCTTGGCCTGGGTCGACAAAGCTGAGCAGCAACTGCTGCAGCAGCCCAACAGAACCGCACCCGACGGCGACATAGTCCGAGGTGAGGCCGAATCGCGCGCCCAGCGCTTCCCGCAATGCCCTGGCATGGTGGTCGGGGTACCGGTTCAACAGGCTTGTGGCATCCGCTATGGCGTGACGCACCGACGGCAGGGGCGCGAACGGGTTCTCGTTCGAGGCCAGTTTGATGGCGGAGACCAAGCTGTGTTCAGCCATGGCCACCTCGGCTGACTTTCCCGGCTTGTAGATCGCAAGAGCGGCCAGCGCGGGACGTGGGGCAGGAGCAGAACGCATCGACACATTCTGCCCGAGCGCAGGCACCCGCGCTCCTTTACACTTTGTACAGCTCAATGACGAGCGGGGACGGAGAATGTACCGATGGCACTGGCAGATCGACTTCACTTACTGGGTACCGAAACGGCATTTGCGGTGTCGCTGGCCGCGGCGGAGTGGGCGGCCAAGGGAAACCACGTGTTTCCGTTTCACCTCGGTGACATAAATCTGGCCACGCCCGCCAACATCACCGCGGCTATGAACGAGGCCATTGCCCAGGGAAAGACGGGCTATTGCGCTGCGGCGGGCATCATGCCGTTGCGCGAAGCTCTGGCCGCTGATGTCTCCGCACGACGGGGGCTGAACTACTCGGCAGCCAACGTCGTCGTGCAGCCGGGCGGCAAACCCGTTATCACCAAATTCATCCAGACGG
>JAYTVF010000075.1:0-7488 GCA_043744155.1 Acidimicrobiia bacterium
ACTGGGCCTGGTGTTCCCGCTAGCGGCGCGAGCCGTGGGCGTCATTGCCTCAATCGCCGGGGTGTTTGCGGTGAAGGCCAAGGAAGGCGAAACCAACGCCCTCAAGCCGATCAACCGGGGCTTCCTGGTTGCAGGGTTGCTGACCGTCGTCGGTGTCGGCCTTTTGGCTCTGTTCTACGTGGGCAACACCGGCCTCGACGGATCCTCCACCAATGCTGGTTGGAAGTGCTTCGGCGCCGTCGTAGTCGGCCTCGTACTCGCCCAAGCCGTCAGCCGGTTGACCGAGTACTTCACCGGCACCGAGTACGCCCCCGTGCGAGAAATCGCCGAATCCTCCCGTACCGGTCCTGCCACCGTGGTGCTGTCGGGTACGGCCTCGGGTCTTGAAAGCTCGGTCTACGCCATTATCGCCATCGCCATTGCGATCGGTATCGCGCTCGCCATGGGCGGCGGCAACCTGCAGTTCGCCTTCTACCTCGTCGCCTTGTGCGGCATGGGCATGCTGGCGACAACTGGTGTCATCGTTTCGGAAGACACGTTCGGGCCCGTCTCGGACAATGCCGCTGGCATCGCGGAAATGTCGGGCGAGTTCCATGGTGAAGCCGAAAAGATCATGGTTTCGCTCGACGCCGTCGGCAACACGACCAAGGCCGTCACCAAGGGCTTCGCCATCGGTTCAGCCGTTATTGCCTCCGTAGCGTTGTTCGCTTCCTACATCGAGACCATCGCCGCAGAAGACAAGAAGTTCATCGGCAAGATCGGCGAAGGCAAGCTGTTCAAAGATGCCTACGAGGCCGTGCAGATCAACGTCGGCGACCCCAAGACCTTCATTGGTATGCTCATCGGTGGGTCGGTGGCCTTCCTGTTCTCGGCCCTGGCCATCCGGGCGGTCAGCCGCACCGCAGGCGTTGTCGTGCAAGAAGTTCGCAAGCAGTTCGCTGATGGCAAGATCATGGCTGGCACCAAAAAGCCTGACTACGGTCCCGTCATCGACATCTGTACCACTGCTTCACTGCGAGAGTTGACCACCCCGGCGCTTTTGGCCGTGTTGACGCCGGTCATTATCGGCTTCGGTATCAATTACTACGCCCTGGGTGCATTCCTGGCCGCCGTCATCCTGACCGGTCAGCTCATGGCGAACTATCTGTCCAACGCCGGTGGCGCCTGGGACAACGCCAAGAAGTACATCGAAGACGGTCACGAGGGCGGCAAGGGATCCGATGCTCACAAGGCCGCCGTTATCGGCGACACCGTGGGTGACCCGTTCAAGGACACCGCTGGCCCAGCCCTGAACCCGCTGATCAAGGTCATGAACCTGGTGGCGCTGTTGATCCTGCCCGCGGTTATCAAGCTGCAAGACAACGACGCGGCCCGCTACGCCATCTCGGCCGTGTGCCTCGTCGTGCTCATCGCCGCCGTTGCGTTCTCCAAGCGTAAGGCCGAAGGACTGGCCGCCTAAGGCCACCCGCACGATGTCCAAGGCCCTGATCTGCTCGCAGATCCGGGCCTTGGGTACCTTCGCACGCCAGCACGATTGTTCGAGCGAAGCGAGTCTGAGCGTCGAGCGAGCGGTAGCGAGCCGACCGAGGCGTGTTACCGCACATTTAGCCAGTCCACAGCCTCAGTACGATTGTTCGAGCGAAGCGAGTCTGAGCGTCGAGCGAGCGGTAGCGAGCCGACCGAGGCGTGTTACGGCACCTTTTGGATGTACCGGTCGTAGCCGGCGAGCGCGAACTCGAGAATGTCGCCGTCGATGCTGGCCAGAACTTCGCGATTGAACAGGTCATCGCGGAGCGCCACCAGTCCCGATGCGTTCGGGTCGAACCGGTTGGTATCGCCGAGCCGCCGTCGAATGACGTCGAAGCTGGCGGTGCCGCCTTCTTCCATCAAGGCGTGAAGCAAGCGCCTGTGTGCCGGCGACAACACACGATGCATGGGTTCGTACACGGCCGTGACCAGTTGTCGCTCGACGATTCCGGCTCCGACAGCGACATCGCGCTCGGTGATCGGACCCTCCGACGCAAGCCAAGAATGACGGGCCAGCATCTGGGCGAACGTCGGAAGACCTCGGCACCGACGCACAAACGACTCGAGCCCGTCGATAGTGAAGGGGCGGCCGGAACGGCGGGCCGGCTCCGCTACTGCAGCAGCGATGTCATCTGGCCCAAGCGGACCGACCACTATGACATCAATGCCGCTATCGAGCAGGCCGTGGGCCACCATGACCCGCTTGAGGGAAATCAGTCCGGTAAAGACCACCATGATGGGAAATCCGTCTTGGGCTGCCTCGGCCGCCGCCCCAGCCACGATGGCGAGATCGGCACGTTGAGAAAGCGGTGCGTCATCAAAGATGAGCAGCAATCCGGTGCCCATTTGGCGGCAATGGGTACTTGCTAGCTCAAATGCCTTGGCCACGTCATCGGCAAGGTCGCCCGACCAAGCGGGCGCAGGGCTATCGGCGTCGACACCCAGCGGCAGGTCGATGCCATAGGCCAAGCCAAAGCTGTGCGCAGTGCGCACCAGCGCTCGTGCAGACGCGCTGTCTTGTCCCTGTTGACGAGCATGTAGCGCCGCAGTAGCGAGTCCGCGTGCCAGTTGTCGGCCGACATCATCTTGCGCTGTCATCGCCACAATGGCTGGCGACCAGCCCAGGTCCGATGCAGCGCGGGCAAACTCACGCACAAGGGTGGTGCGGCCGTTGCCGATCTGGCCAACCAAGAGAACTGCCGACGATGGCTGGCCTTCCAAGATTGCCTTCAGCCGCTCAGTGAGCGCGCCGAGTTCGGCGCTTCGCCCCGCAAGCACTGCTGGCCGCGACCCAAGGGTAAACGGGCAGGAGTCATTGGACATTAGGGACACTCTAGGTGACGGCACAGGCCTGACTTGTTGTGTTTCAAAGGGTTTCCAGACTCTTTCCAAACCGCAACCAGAACGCAATAGTCCATCGGAATCTACTCTGAGGTCCGATGGACACCTACGATACGTAGCCGGACGGCGAGTTCTTGCAGTTTCAGATACGAAGCCATCAGAAAGTTGGGTGTGGAGATGAAGCGGGCGCTCTCGTTTCGAACAAGGCTGTTGCTCGTCGTGTTGCCGAGCCTTCTCATTGTGACAGCCCTCGGCTTGGCGGCCACGTTGCCACGCCTGGCATTGGCTGCGTCTGCTCGCAAGGCGTCGAGAGACGGCAAGGCCGCCGAGTCGGCAATGCTCTTCTTCGACGAGGTGCAGGTGGAGGCCACGCTCTCGATGCGCTCCCTGCATACCAAGGGAGCTTTGGCCCTCACCGAGCTCACCGCTCAGCGCAGAAAGACCGACACGGCCCGCGAGCACTTCCGCACGCTTATCTCGCCGATCAGCCTCAAAGAGATCGACGGCGTCAACGGCCTGAGCCACACGGGTGTATCAGCCGCCAACAACCTCGATCAGGTTCGCCGTCAGATCGACGACTATTCGACCACCATCGACGAAGGCTTCGTTGCGTTCAGCCGCATCCAACGCACGGTCGTCATCTTGTCGTCCGCGCTGACCCGCACGTCGGGAAACAAAGAAGTCACCCAGCTCGCCGCCCTGATCTCCACCTATCTTGAAGCCAAGGAGGCAAAGGGGTACACCTACACCTATCCTGCCGGCCGCCTCGACGGAACCAAATGGTCAGATGCCGAACTGGCCGACTTCATCGGCATCCAGAACAACGCCGACCGAGCCCTGGGCACATTCACCGCTATTGCCGATAAGCGCACGAATGCAATTCAGACTGGCCTGGTGAATAAGGCCGAATACCGAGGTGCTGACGCGCTGGCCGCCACCCTGGTGGATGCGGCCCGAAAGCGTGCCGCTTCCAACGTCACCAGCGAAGACTGGGTGAAGAGCGCTAATGCCGCTCTCGACGCCGTCAATGGTCTCGACAATCAGCAGTTTGCCGAGTTCACGGTGAGAGCCGACAACGTCGCCATCAACCTGCAGAACTCGGCCATCATCTATGGCACCTTGGCCATCATTGGCTTTCTGTCGGCCGCAATCGCCGCTTTCGTGGTCGGACGCAGCCTCACCCGACGCTTGAAGCAGGTCACCTCCGACGCCCACAGCATCGCCGTCGACCGCCTTCCCGAAGTGCTCGAATCCCTTCGGCACCCGACTCCTGAAGCACTGGCTGGGGCTTTGCCACAGGTGACCTCCGACAAGAACGACGAGATCGGCCAGTTGGCCAGCGACTTCAATACCATCTTGCGTACCTCTATCGAGACCTCTCTCGAGCACTCCCAACGCCAGGCAAACACCATGACCAATCTACTGGTCAACCTGGGCCGTCGGAACCAATCACTCATCGATCGCCAGCTTGAACTGATCGACGGTCTGGAATCGTCGGAGCAAAACCCTGACCTGTTGGAGAGCCTCTTCAAGCTCGACCACATGGTGACCCGGCAACGCCGAAACGCAGAGTCCCTACTGATCCTGGCCGGCAGCAAGCGTTCTCGTTCATGGTCGGCTGCCGTGCCGCTGTCAGACGTGATTCGGGGTGCGATCTCCGAAGTGGCCGACCTCAACCGAGTGCGCTTTGAGGTACAACCCGGCAACGACCTACTGCTATCGGGCCAATACGCCGTGGACTTGTCGCACCTTTTGGCCGAACTCATCGAAAACGCCACGCTGTTCTCCAATCCGACAACCGTGGTGACCGTTCGGGTGCAGCGGGGTCCGCAACATTTTCGGGTGTGGGTCATCGACTCCGGTGTCGGAATGAGCGAGGAGGAGTTGGCCAGCGCCAACCAGATTGTGACCCTTCCTCCGCTGATCGACGAACTCGCCACCGATCGGGTCGGTTTCCAGGTGGTCGGACGGCTTGCTCAGCGGTTCGGCGTGCGGGTGCGCATCCAGAGCAACCCATCGGGCGGGGTCGCGGCCAGCGTTGACCTCCCGACCACCTTGTTCGACGCGTTGAATCAGGACCAACCCGTCGTCGCAGAGGCCGAGTCCGCGGTGCGAGCCGCCATCCAGATTCCCCCGCAGGCCGCCGAGATGCCGGCTATACCTCCCACGTCGGGCATGCCTTCAACGCCAACGCCCGCAGCTGCGGAAATGGATGTTCGTCTGACCATCGAGGCCCCCGCACCCGTGATTGTGACTCGACCAACGCCCGCGCCGGTACGACAGAGCCGAACCGGCGCCCCGGCACCGGCCATGAAGTTCAACGAGTCGGTCATTCCACCTACGGTCCGCCATGCTGCCCCGGTCCAGCCTTCGACCGCCGGTGGTCTTCCCCGGCGTGCCGGCCGCCCGGTCGAGACTCCTCCGTCGGTGATCCCTCGGCTCGCCCCCAAGGCAAGCCCAACCGAACCCGCCGCTCTCCCTCGACGAGATACGCCAGCGGGCTTACCTCGACGTGAGGCCGCGCCCGCCAGCGCAGTGCGCCCGCCCATTCCCGAGCCTGCCGAGGCTGCGCAAACAACAGCTGGCGGGCTCCCGCGGCGCGGCGCATTGAACCAGACGTTCGGAGCAGCGGGGAACGAAGTGGTGCGGCGATTGCCGGATTCGACGCAACCGGTCGAAGGCAATGATGCCGAACGTCGGGCCCGCATGATGAAGTCATTTACCCAAGGCGTCGACGCCGGCCGCGACGACCCCAGCACAAACGGAGACGCATCGTGAGCAATATGAGCTCAGAAGCCAGCAATCTCAATTGGCTCCTCGAGTCCTTTGTCGACCGGATCAAGGGTGTCGTCGACGCCGTTGTTGTGTCAGCGGATGGGCTTCTCATGGCCATGTCGAAGGGGATCGGTAGGGCCGGCGGCGACCAATTGTCCGCCGTCGCATCGGGCCTGACCAGCCTCACCCAGGGCGCAGCCCGCTGTTTCGGTGGCGGCAACGTGAGCCAGGTCATCGTTGAACTTGACGCCGGTTTCATGTTCTTCATGGCTATTCGCAACGGCAGCTCGTTGGCCGTCTTGGCCAGCAAAGATTGCGATGCGGGCTTGGTGGGCTATGAGATGACCATGCTGACCAAGCGAATGGGTACCGTGCTCACTCCCCTGCTGATCGCCGAGCTTCAGACCACCCTGCCCCGGACCTGAGCTCGGTGGCCGATTCACCTCCGAACGGAGGAAGTGCGCCGCGGTTCGTCCGCCAATTTGCGATGACGCAGGGGCGGGCGCGTTCGCACGGCGAAACACTTGCTCTCGACACGCTAGTCAAGGTGACCGCGCTTGGAACTCGCGTCCTCAACCGGGAGGCGGCCGAGCGGCTGGCTGTGCTGCGAATTGTCTCCTCTCCCATGTCGATTGCCGAGGTAAGCGCCCGCATTGGGGTGCATCTGGGTATCGCACGCGTGATCGTCTCGGATCTTGCCGCCGACGGCTTGGTGGCCGTCAGCGAATCAAGTACCGGTGATGCCCGACCTGATCTGCAAACTCTTGAAAGGTTGCTCAATGACCTCCAGGCCTACTGAACTGCTCGAGCAGCCAGCACGTCTCAACACGCGCCCACTCAAGATCGTGATCGCCGGAGGTTTCGCCTCCGGAAAGACGACTTTTGTCGAAGCGATCAGCGAGATCACCCCGCTCACAACCGAAGCCCCGATGACCAGCCTCGGCCTCGGCATCGATCAGACCGGCGAAGTCCGTACCAAGACAACCACCACAGTCGCCATGGATTTCGGGCGTATCACCTTCGAGAACACCATGCTTTACCTCTTCGGAACGCCGGGCCAAGATCGATTTTGGTTCATGTGGGACGAATTGGTGCGAGGCGCCGTCGGTGCGGTCGTCATCGCCGACACCCGCCGCTTGGCCGATTCGTTTGCGCCCCTCGACTTTTTCGAACAGCGAGGCGTGCCCTATGTCGTCGTGCTGAACCGATTCGACGGCACGCTGTTCCACGAAATAGACGCCGTCCGAGATGCACTCGGCATCGCGGAGGAGATTCCGGTTATGGCGGTCGATGTGCGTGAGCGGATCGATACCAAGAAGGTGCTTATCTCGCTGGTACGTCATGCCATTGATCGGCGAAAAAGGGGCAGCTGAGGCCTCGTGGCCGGGCCGACCAGCTAGCCTCCCTGCGTGCATTCCGTATTACTCGCCAGCATCCTCGATCCACAGACCCTTCTGGAGAAGGGGGGCCTGGCGCTTGCAGCAGCCATCATCTTTGCTGAATCCGGCTTGTTGATCGGCTTCTTCCTTCCGGGCGACAGCCTGCTGTTCATCACCGGCTTTTTGACTTCGCTATCCAAAGCCGAATCACTCAAGACCGGGGTGCCCCGGGTGGGGTATCCACTGCCCATCGTGCTGCTGGCGTTGTTTGTCGCCGCGGTGGCCGGTGACCAGGTGGGATACCTATTCGGAAATCGGGTGGGGCCAGCATTGTTCAAGCGCGAAGACTCCCGCCTCTTTAAGCAAAGCCATGTGATCAAAGCCCAGGCATTCTTCGACAAGCACGGACCTAAGGCCATCGTCCTGGCCCGTTTTGTTCCCGTAGTCCGCACCTTCACCCCGATCC
>JAYTVF010000076.1:0-2298 GCA_043744155.1 Acidimicrobiia bacterium
GCGCCACCACCACGCCGCCGCAGCAATCATGGCGGCGTTGTCCGTACAGAACGCCCGCTCGGGAATGTGGACATGCCAGCCCTCCTCGACGGCGACCGAAGCAATACGTGCACGTAGTGATGAGTTGGCGGCGACACCGCCGCCAATAGCGAGAGCGCGCACGGCGAACAGTCGACCCGCAGCGCGCGTTTTCTCCACCAGGGCATCCACCACGGCTTCCTGGAACGAGGCGGCGATATCGGCTGCTTCGTCCGAGCCGAACACGGCGGGATGCAACCGAACGTGGTTGGCCACCGCCGTCTTCAGTCCGCTGAACGAAAAATCGTGCGGCCGGTGGCGAATGGCCCGTGGAAATGCGATCGCCCTCGGATTGCCTAACGCCGCCAACCGATCGATCACCGGACCCCCCGGATAGCCGAGCTTCAGCAGGCGGGAAACTTTGTCGTAGGCCTCCCCCGCCGCGTCATCAATAGTTGACCCGAGCACTTCGTACGACGTCGGCGAGCGCATGAGCACGAGGAGCGTGTGTCCTCCGGATACGAGCAACGTCAACAGCGGCATCTCGGGCACGGCGGCGGGACCCGCCTCCATGAATGGCGACGCCAAATGACCCTCAAGGTGGTTCACCCCCAGGAACGGCACATCCCATGACCACGCCAACGCTTTGGCCGCACTCACGCCAACGAGAAGAGCCCCGATGAGTCCTGGTCCAACGGTGCAGGCCACGGCATCGACACCAACACCCGCGTGGTCAAGCCCCGCTTGCGCGAGTGCCTCACGGACGACCGGGATGATGCGCTCCACATGCGCCCTCCCCGCGATCTCGGGGACCACTCCGCCAAACGGAGCGTGCAAGGCAATCTGTGTACTTACTACCGACGACTCGATGAGATGACCGTCCACCACCACGGCCGCCGCCGTCTCGTCGCACGATGTTTCAATACCGAGAATTCTCATTCGATCACCTGATCACCAGAGACTGAATCCTGCCGCGCCGTGGCCAGCCAGTTCTCAACAAGAACTAAGCGCGCATGATAGTCAGCGGAATCAACACCGTGCGCCCACAGAATCAGTGCGTCATCGCCATTGGGGTAGTACTTCGGACGGGTGCCGACCGGGGCAAAGCCAAACCGGCGATAGAGGCGTATCGCCGGTTCGTTGCCGACCCTCACTTCTAAGGTGAGCGCGCTGATTTGCTGTTCTAGGCCCCATCGAATGGATGGGAGCAGAAGCCGGGCGGCGATCCGTTGTCCCCGCAGCTTTGGCACGACAGCAACGTTGGTGACATGGCCCTCGCCCACCTGCAACAGCAGTCCGCAGAAGCCAATGATCTCGTTCGCTTGTTCGGCCACCAGGTAGTGACGACCGGTTCCGTAAAGTTCATCGTGCAGGATCCCCGCGGTCCATGGATCGGGCGAGGAAGCCCGCTCGATCGTAAGTACACCTTCGATATCGTCGTCGGTCATGGGCCGCACGAGGATCAAACTCATCGCAGGTCTTTCGGGATCTCGGCGTCGGGTTTCCGCACATACCTGAGGAGGACCGCTTCCGGGACAACAGCCTGGTCCACACGGGTGAGCGCAATGACAGCAGCGGTGGCGGCATCGGGTCGAAACGGTCCAATGATGGAAAATTCGGTGAACGCATCTGGATACGCGCTCGGGCCGTCACCGACGATCGTCGAGCAGCGGTGATCGTGCAAGACGTTGGCCGCCGCTGGCGGCGAGAGCGCAGTGACGCCGGCAATCGACGAAACCCGGCCCGGCCCAACATCGAAGACCTCCACGAAACACTCCTTGCGCCTCGCATCCAGGACCGCCCCGATTTGGCCGACGAACGCGCCGTCCAGAGCGACACGCCAGGCGAGGAGTTCCAAGCTCCCCACACTGACGACTGGCACGCCCAAGGCGAATGCCAGGGTGATCGCCGTGGTCGCTCCCACCCGAAGTCCGGTAAACATGCCCGGTCCAACATCAATGCAGACGTGAGAAATATCTGCGCGCGTATGACCGCTGAGTGAAAGGACGGCGTTCAATGCCGGGATGATCGTCTCGGCGTGGCGTCTACTCCGCGGGGCATCAAACCGGGCGACGAGACCATCCCCGTCGGCTAACGCAACTGACACCGCGACCGTTGATGTTTCGATGGCGGCGATCAGCATGGTCGAGCACCGACGGCGGCGGCGAGAGGGGCGAGTCGATCCGCCCACCGTCCACCGGGTTCGGCGAAGAACGACGCTGACCGATGATCGTCGTCGACAAAGGCCAGGGTAACGGTCAGCGGATCGTCGATGACCGA
>JAYTVF010000077.1:0-2297 GCA_043744155.1 Acidimicrobiia bacterium
AGGGGCATCGGGCCCAGCAGGCCCTGGTGACGTTGGCGGACGAGCTCGGCATCTTGCTCGCCGGACCAAATGGGCAGGGCCTGGTGTCGACCCCGTCGCAGCTTTGCGCGCAGATCGTGGCGCCTTACCCGACGCCCGGACGGATTGGCGTGGCGAGCCAGAGCGGCAATTTCGTTTCCAGCTTTTTGAACTGGTCGCTGGCGACGGGTGTCGGCATCTCTCGCGCCATTTCGGCTGGCAACGCAGCCATGGTCGGGGTGGCTGATTATCTCGACTATTTCGCCGACGATGATGCAACGAGTGTGGCACTGGCCTACGTCGAGGGCATCGCGGATGGTCGAGCCTTCTTTGAGCGCATCTCCTCTGTCGCCCGTCGAAAGCCGCTGGTGCTGGTGAAGGGTGGGGCAACCCTTGGCGGGGCCGCCGCTGCGGCCAGCCACACCGGATCGCTGGCCAGCAACGACAAGATTTTCGACGCCGCCTGCCGACAGGCGGGCGCGTGTCGTGCGGTTACCGTCGAGGAGGCTTTTGAAGCAGCCGCCACCTTCGCCACCCAGCCACGACCGACGGGACCCAACGTTGTCGTCATGACTACGGCGGGAGGCTGGGGGGTGGTGACCGCCGATGCCATCACCCGAGATCGTGATCTGGTGCTGATGCCGCTACCGGCCGACCTGGTGAGCGAGATCGATGCGAAGCTGCCGCCGAGGTGGAGCCGCAGCAATCCAGTGGACATGGCCGGAGGTGAGACCCGAGACACGATCCCCGACGTCATGGCGATGATCGCCGCTCATCGCGATGTCCACGCCATCGTCTATCTCGGGCTCGGCATTCAGTCGAATCAAGCGAGGCTGATCCGCAAGGGGCGTTTCTATCCGGATCACGGGCTTGAGCGCATCGTCGACTACCACGAGCGTCAGGACACCCGATTCGCGCAAGCGGCCGCTCAAATCAGCATTTCGACCGGCAAGCCGATCCTCACGGCCACTGAACTGGCGGTCGCCGACCCGGCCAACCCCGGCCCGGCGGCGGTGCGCGCGTCAGGACGGCTGTGTTATGCCTCGGCGAACAGAGCCGTCACGGCCCTCGGACACCTCTATCGAGACTCACGATACCGAGATCGACGGGGATATTGATGAGTAGCAAAATGCTCGCTCGCGATCGGCGCCGCAACATCATGCGCTGGGTTCGCTACCTGGGCCGCACCATCATGATTCTCCTGCCTGTGGTGCTCGTGGTCTACGGGGTGCGCCAATACAAGTTTTCCAAACGCGCCGACCCACCCCAGCCGCAAAAGGCGGTTGCGGTCGGCCCGCATGTCGGCACGCCGCTGTTTGCCGTGCGACGCCTGCCTACCCTGGTTAGCGCCCCCCTTACGACGACCGTGATCAAACAGAAGTTGGCCACAGTTGCCGCTCAGGTACCGGCTGGCAGCTGTCTCGGTGCCCTCGCCGATGGCCAAGTGGTGGGTGCGGCGAACCCCGAGTTCGCCGTCATCCCGGCCTCCACGATGAAGATCGTGACCGCGGCCGTGGCCCTCGACAAGCTGGGCGCGGACTACCGTTTCACCACCAACGTCTACGGAACGCTGCAAGATGGCCGGGTCACAAGCGACCTCGTGATGGTCGGGGGAGGCGATCCAGTGCTGGCAACACCGAAGTTCCGCGATGCCAGCAAGACCTTCCAGTATTACGTTCCCACCCCCTTCACTGCGCTGGAAGACATCATCGGCCAACTGCGCAAGAAGGGCGTGCGGGTGCTGAACGGAAAGCTTATCGGTGACGGCAGCCGCTACGGAGGCGACGGGCTGCTGGTCTCATGGCCCAAGTCACAGGTGAGCCCGATCGGCGGTCTGGTGATTAACGACACCCGTATCCGCTACGACGACGAAAGCTACGGCACGGATCCGGCCAAACACGCGGTCGAGCAACTGGGCGCCATTATGAAAGACCGCATCGTCACCAACGGCGCGGTCAGCGAGTCGGGCAAGCTCCCGGTAGGGCTCGATCTGCTGGCCTCGGTGCAATCGGCGCCGCTCAAAGACATCGTGGCGGCAATGCTGACCCGTAGCGAAAACTCGATTGCGGAGATGATCTTTCGAGAGATCGGCTTCAAAGCGACTGGGGATGGATCGTTTTCGTCATCGGCTCAAGCCGTTACCGAAACCCTGACCTCGTGGGGGGTACCGATGGACGGGGTCGTTATCCATGATGGCTCAGGGCTCGACCGCGGAGACCACCTCACCTGTCAGGCGCTGGTCTCGATTCTGTCGCACGGCGGCCCCGCCAGTGACCTGG
>JAYTVF010000078.1:0-2295 GCA_043744155.1 Acidimicrobiia bacterium
CCATCGACGGCACGCGATGTCTTCTTCGATGTGACACCACCCTCGGTTACCAGCCTGATCGTGGCCAGCGGAGGCGCTGACTGTCGTCGCGTCGGCAGCTCGAACGCGCTCCATTGCGTGGTCGGCTCGATGGCGGCGCATACCGGCGTAACGATGCAGTTTCAGGCAGTACTCGGCCCGAGTCCATTCTCTGACGGCCCCATCCCGCTCTTCAACGTGAAAACCCAAACCAGTACGCAACACCCCGCCATGAGTGCTGACGGCGTGACGGGTAACGCGATTCTGGTTGGTCGCGCCACCAAGCGAGGCGAGCTAATCAACCCGAACGCCTTCACCAAGCTCAACAGCACGCTTCAGCTTGGTGCCAGCATAAAGAACACCGGCCCGGCGGTGAAGGGAGTTCTGTATGTGCAAGACATCCCCGAAGGCCAACGTCTGGTGGAAGCCAACGCCACTCAGGGTACTTGTGACCTGTCCCGACGAATGGTGCTGTGTGCTATCGACTCGCTCGACGCTGGCGAGACGGCCCGTGTCCAGATCACGACGGTGGTCGATGTCGCTCCCGCCACGACGCCGTTGATCACCATGTCGGCTTATCTGACCGACAAATTGGAGGGCGTGTACGCGCCCGACCCCGAGGCTGAGACTTTTGTGCGCCCGTCGGTGCGCCCAACGCCGACCCTGGAGGTGTCACCCACGAGCCCCCTCTCCGTGCCGAAACTGACCACAGCGAACGCACCGCTGTTTTCGGGCGTTGGCTTGAGCGTTCTCTTCGGGCTGGGCCTGTTGGGCTGGGTTCGTCGGGGCCGACGCGAAAACCCGTTGGAAACCTTGGCGACGGTGGCGTGATGCGATCTACGCCGCCCGACGATGCGGCCGCGCGGCGTGCTGGCTGGCGAGTGATTCCTCTCGGCGAATAACTTGCTCCGCTAGCACGGCGCGAACTGCCGCAATGCCACGCCGGCCAACCGTGCGCGTGTGATCGCTCAACCGCAACTGCGCTGGCAGTCGGTCGGCAAAGGAAAATGTGAGCTGCTCACCCCGCTTGTGTGGCTGTGTCGTTGTCATAGTGAGCACTATGACAACGAGGTGTGACACGGTAACTGTGGCTGATGGGTGGGCCCCGGAGAGCTGAACCCGTCAGGACGGCGGCTCGCTGGTACGTCTCAAACCCTCGCCTCGACTACTCTGCCACCCGATCGAGCGATAACTCGCACGGTCGATGGAGCACCGAGCGAGAATCTGGTCACGTCATGAGCGCACGCACTGGAGCACAGTTTTTGGCAGGCCTGCGAGGCCGTCCCCGGTGGGTGTCTATCGACGGGCGTCAAATGGATGACGTCACCTCTGATCCGCTGACCAAGGGCGCTGCCAGCACCCTGGCCGCGATATTCGACCGCCAGTTCACCTTTGCTGATGACTGCTTGATACCCGATGACGAAACGGGCGAGCTCATCAACATCAGCAGCATGCATGCTCGATCGATCGAAGATCTTCGTCGTCGCGCCCGAGGCTTGTCACGCATCTCTGAATTCACCGCTGGCATCATGGGACGCACCCCGGACTACATGAACATGAAGTTCGCCAGCTTCGCCGCTACCCACAAGGACTGGGTCGGCGAGCAGGGAACCAATGCGCACGGCGAAAAGAACTTGTTGGATTTCCAGCGGCGCCTTCGCCGTGACGACGTGTCGCTCACTCACACGATCATCCAACCCAACATCGACAAACGCACCGACGGAAAAGTCGTCGGGAATAGGGTTACTCTGCGCAAAGTGGGTGAGACGCCCACGTCGATCATTGTGCGGGGCGCCCGGATTCTTGGCACATTGGCACCGTTCGCCGACGAAATCGCCGTCTACCCGGCGTTGCCTTTGCCCACCGGTGCCGAGGACTATGCCCTCTCGTTTTCTGTACCGATGGACATACCGGGTTTGAAATTTCTGTGCCGGGATTCGGCATCGGTTGATACGAATCCCTTCGATCGCCCACTCTCGAGCCGCTACGACGAGCAGGATTCGTTCGTGATCTTCGATGACGTCGAGATTCCAAGAGAGTTGGTCTTTCTCGATGGTGGCCCGGGAAGCGTTGATATCTACAACGGCACCGGTCGCACGGGTCTGCGCGACAACATGACAACCCAGACCACGATCCGGGCGCTCAACAAGCTCGAGTTCGCCTATGGCTTGGCCACTCGGATGACCGAGGCGATCGGCGACCACAGCCCGGCCACCTATGAGATGTTGGGCGAAATTCTGAGCTTTGTCGAGGTAACTCGTAGTGCCATCTTTACGT
>JAYTVF010000079.1:0-7449 GCA_043744155.1 Acidimicrobiia bacterium
TGCCCCGGGTGCTTTTCCGCCTACCGCCGAGAATGCATTGCGCCGCTGCTCGATGAATGGTCGACCCAAACGTTCCTCGGGCGCGAAACGATCTTTGGCGACGACCGGGCGCTTACAATGCTGCTGCTTCGTGAAGGCTGGAACGTGCGCTTTGATGCCGACGCCGTCGCCCACACCGAGGCCCCCGAGAAGGTTCGCGGGTATTTACGCCAGCAACTACGCTGGAAAAAGTCTTGGATCCAGCAGGGTTTTCGAGCCTGCCGATTCATGTGGCGACGTCCGCTGCTCTCCGCTCTGTGGTTCTACACCGGGTTTGCGCTCAGCTTTCTCGGGCCCCACGTGTTGTTGCGCGCCTTCGTTATCGGGCCCATCTTTCACCATTCATTCCCGTGGCGTCTCCTGCTCGGCACGTGGGCGATCGGTGCCGGGTTCGCGGCGTACTTATGCCTGCGACGTGGGGATACCAAACGGCTTCGAGCGATCTGGGCATACCCGCTGGTGTCCATCCTGCTCACGCTACAAATGCCTTTCGCCATCGCTCGTCTTGCCGACTCGAAGTGGGGAACCCGATGACCTCCGCGCTGATCGAACTTCCCCCTCTTCCTGCACCCTCGACACCACCGCGTCATCGCTGGTGGCAGCACCCTCGGGCCATCGTTGGTCTGCTGTCGCTTGCGGCATTGCTCTATGTCATTGCGCCAACTGGCTTGCAGGTTGGCCTAGAGAATCGGAAAGGATCGCGGCGCAATACGGTCATTCAGAGTGAAACGCCGCTGGCCTTTGTGCAGGGTGCCGATCTCGCCAGTATTCCGACGGTGCTCGATGCTTGGGCAAACATTGCTGACAAGCCACTGGTTATCAGCTATCACGACATCACTCCGATCAGTACCAGCAGCTATTCCGTCACGCCCGACGCGTTCGCCAAGCAGATGGCCCTGCTCGAAGCCATGAACGTGCACACCCTGACCTCAACGGAGTTTCGTACCTTTACCGAGGGCGGCAAGGTGCCGCCCCGCTCGATCATGATCACCTTCGATGACGGAGCCCGCGGCGTTTACCGGTTCGCCGACAAGATCCTGGCCCAGCACAACTTCCACGCCGTGGCATTCATCATTACCGGATTCGTCGGTACCAGAGCCCCGTACTACATGACCTGGAAAGAGATCGACGTGTTGGCCCGTTCGGGTCGCTGGGACTTCGAAGCCCACACCAACGTCGGCCACACCAAAATTCCCGTCGACGCCATTGGTACAACGGGCTCCTACATCTCGAATCTGGCCTGGATCCCCACACAGAGTCGGAGAGAAACGGTGGCCGAGCAGCGCCTACGCATCGAATCGGATCTCGATGTGTGTCTCAAGGAGCTCACCAGCCGTGGCTACGCCCAGGGTCGACTGTTCGCCTTTCCATTTTCGGACTACGGCGCACCCTCCAACTTCGATGAGGTGGGTCCGGTGCTGCTGGCCGTCACCAGCGCCCGCTTTTCCAGTGTGTTCACCGACGACGTGAAGCCTCACCCCCTGGCTGGGCCATTTCAATTCAACCGGCTGTCCATCAACAACGAAGTGACCAACACATCGATGTTGGCCAACCTCGCTGCCGCCATTGATTTGACCAAGACCGCACCTGACTCGATCGCGCCGACCGGATACACGACGGCATCCTGACTGCGCGTCGGACGGGCAGGGCAGAATTGGGCCTGATCGACCAGAATAGAAGGAGTACACCGAACGCAGGAGGACAGATGTCGCACGAAGTTCGAGCAATCGTTAGCCGCAGCGTGAAAGCACCGGTGACCCTCGAGACGATCTCGGTGCCCGATCCCGGACCTGGCGAGGCACTCGTCAAGGTGCAAGCGTGCGGCGTCTGCCATACCGATCTGCATTATCGCGAGGGTGGCATCAACAACGATTTCCCCTTCCTGCTCGGTCATGAGGCAGCCGGCATCGTAGAGGCGGTCGGCGAAGGCGTCACCAACGTGGCACCTGGAGATTTCGTCGTACTCAACTGGCGAGCGGTATGCGGCACCTGTCGCAGTTGCCGAAAGGGCAAGCCCTGGTACTGCTTTTCAACCTTCAACGCCACCCAGAAGATGACGCTTGACGGGGTGGCTCTCTCGCCCGCCCTTGGCATCGGTGCCTTTGCGGAAAAGACGCTGGTTCATGCCGGCCAGTGCACCCCGGTGAACTCGGCCGCCCCTGCCGCCACTGCCGGCCTACTCGGATGCGGCGTCATGGCCGGCATCGGTGCCGCCATCCATACGGGCCAGGTCTCACGAGGCTCATCGGTGGCCGTATTCGGATGTGGTGGCGTCGGCAACGCCGCTATCGCTGGTGCCCGTCTGGCGGGAGCGACCACGATCGTGGCCGTCGACCTCGACGATCGAAAGCTTGAGTTGGCTCGCCAATTTGGTGCCACCCACGTTGTCAACGCCCGCACCACCGACTCCGTCGAAGGAGTGAAAGCGGCGACGTCAGGCCTCGGCGCCGACGTCTGTATCGAGGCAGTCGGCAATCCCAAGGTGCTCGAGCAGGCATTCTTCGCTCGAGATCTGGCCGGCACGGTGGTGCAGGTCGGTGTCCCGACTCCCGATATGCGCATGCCCGACATCCCTATGATCGAGTTCTTTGGTCGAGGCGGTGCGCTGAAACCAAGCTGGTACGGCGACTGCCTTCCGAGCAAAGACTTCCCGATGCTTATCGATCTGTACCTGCAGGGTCGTCTTGATCTCGACCGGTTCGTCACCGAAACCATCGCGCTCGACGAGGTAGAAGAGGCGTTTCACCGTATGGAGCGCGGCGAAGTTCTGCGCTCGGTCGTGGTGTTCTGATGCCGTTTGAACTCATCACAACCGACGGTCTTTTCACCATAGATGGCAACGAATGGTCGGTGACGAACAATATTTGGTTGGTCGGCAACGAGCGCGAAGTCGCGGTCATCGACGCGGCCCATAACCATGAAGCCATCCTCGATGCCGTTCATGGACGACGGGTGAAGGCCATCTTGCTCACGCACGGACACAACGATCACATCAACGCGGCGGTGGCGTTACAAGATGTGTGCGACGCACCGATCTACCTGCATCCCGCCGATGATCTGCTCTTCGACGCCGTGTATCCGGGCATGCTGCCCGACAAGCCATTGGTCGAAGGCGACAAATTCTTGGTGGGAGGCGAGCAATTGCGGGTCATGCATACACCGGGGCATTCGCCCGGCTGCTGCTGTTTCGCCACCACTGGCCGGGTCTTTTCTGGCGACACCCTATTCTGCGGTGGGCCGGGCGCTACCGGCACCAGCACCGGCAACTTTGCTCAGATTATCGAGAGCATCCGCACCCGCTTGCTCACGCTACCGCCCCACACCACCGTGCATACCGGCCACGGCGAGTCGACGACCATCGCCGCCGAGCTGCCGCATCTCGAAGAATGGATTGCCCGAGGGTCGTAGCCGGAAATTGTGGTCGGCGGGTCAGCCGCCGACCACAATCGACACCGGAATGCCACCGTTGTCCAGCGCCGCCACCTCGACCGGGTTGGCAATGACCCGGGTCACCAAGGAACGGTCGGCCGCGATCATGGCCACTCGCCAACCCGGGGCGCGCTGGCGGACGACTCGACCGAATGTGTCGTACAGATCACGAAGGTCAGTCCCGCCGCGAACCCGCACCCCGTAGGGCGGGTTGGTGGCGATCAGCCCTTGACCATCGGGCACAGCGAGATCGCTGATAGCAGCCTGACGGAACTCGATGTCACCCTCCACACCTGCTCGCCGAGCGTTGCTGATGGCCGCTTCTACGGCTCCGGCGTCTCGGTCTGACGCGACAATTGGACAAACCCTGCCGCGCCATTCGACGAGTGATGACGCGGCCCTCACCCGGTCCCACACCGCGGCATCAAAGGAAGGCCACGACTCGAAGGCGAAGGATCGAAGGCGACCCGACGCGATGTTACGAGCCACCAAGGCGGCCTCAATGGCGATGGTTCCCGACCCGCACATCGGATCGAGGAGCGGCTGCGTCGATCCGTCATAGCGGGCCGCGGCCAGCAACGACGCAGCCAGCGTCTCGCGCAGCGGAGCTTTCGAGGTCGCCTCTCGCCAGCCACGACGGTGCAGGTGATCGCCACTGGCATCGACGCTGACAGTCACGGTGTCGTGGTCGAGCCGCACGCGAACCGTGGCCCCGCCACGGGTACCGAGCAGCTCACGGACCAGATCCTCGATCGCGCCGGTGTGCGCGAACTTGGATGCCACGCTCACCACTCGCACGCTGGTCGGTTCGCCCGCAGTGAGATAGCGATCGAACGACAACGTGCGGAAACCTGCGAAAAACTGACCGGAATCCTCGGCCGTGAAGCGCCCGACTCGAACCAACACCCTCGATGCCGTGCGCAGACGCAGGTTGGCGGCGTAAAGCTCAGCCGTGGTCATTTTCACCGAAAATCCACCATGGCCAAGCTTGGGTACCTTGCATCCGAGGCCTCGCACCTCCGCCGCGGTGAAAGCTTCGAGACCAGGTGGAGCCACGATGTAAACCTCATGCGGTCGAGTGGGCACGGTCTTAGAACGGTCCAGTGAGGAAAGGCAACCGAAGGTTGGGGTTGGCAGCGCAATCCAGGCTGGTCGGGCCGTCGCTACCCAGACGATGCCATCCGGCGCAGGCGATCATGGCCGCGTTATCGGTACACATCGAGCGGCTGGGCAGAAAACCTTGCAGCCCGTCGATGGCGCACGCATTGAGGAAGTGTTCGCGAAGCAGCGTGTTAGCCGCAACTCCCCCGCCAAGGGCCAGCGCCTTGGCGCCCACCTGACGGGCAGCTCGCCGGGCCTTGGCGACCAGTACCTCGACGACGGCCTGCTGAAAACTAGCAGACACATCGGCCGCCGAAACATCGGGGTTCTTACGTACGTAGTTCACCACGGCCGTCTTCAACCCCGAGAACGAGAAGTCGAGACCGTCGTGCAGCATGGCCCTTGGGAAGTTCATCGAGGTCGGGTCACCGTCGAGGGCGGCGAGGTCGATAGCAGGCCCACCCGGGTAGCCGAGGCCGAGGAAGCGGGCCACCTTGTCGAACGCCTCCCCCGCAGCGTCATCGATGGTCTGCCCAAGCAGCCGATAGCGACCGTGGCCCTCCATACACACCAGCATGGTGTGGCCTCCCGAGACGAGCAGCACCACTAAGGGCAATTCGAGCGTCGGGTCCTCGAGAAACGATGCGTAGAGGTGGGCCTCCATGTGGTTCACCCCGATGAAGGGCACATCCCACACCAGCGCCAACGCTTTCGCGGCGGACACCCCGACCAACAGCGCACCGATGAGGCCGGGACCAACCGTGGCTGCGACCGCGTCGATGCGACTGTCCTCGATGCCCGCCTCGACAATGGCCTGGGCCATGACCGGCACGACCAACTCGAGGTGGGCGCGACTGGCGATTTCCGGCACCACGCCACCGAAACGAGCGTGCAGGTCGATCTGCGTCGACACCACGCTGGACAACACGTCGAAACCGCCCATCACGCACGCCGCCGCTGTCTCGTCGCAACTTGTTTCGATGCCCAGCACGACGGTGGTGTGGTCGACGGCGATGCGCTTATTCGTCATCGAACAACCCCTCACTCGTGGTGCAGCCTGGAACCTCAGCGGCCAGATCAGCCATCCGCTCGGTGTAGGCGGGCTGGTGGATGCCACTGGCCCAGAGCACCAATGCGTCGTCGGTATTTTCGTAGTACCGCTTGCGAACACCCTCTTGCAGGAACCCGAACCGATGATAGAGCCGTTGCGCGGCGAGATTGGTGTGGCGGACTTCGAGGGTCAGCCCGACCACACCCTGTTCGCGGGCGATGCGAGCCAGGGTGAGCAGCAGGCGAGTGCCGATCTTCAGGCGATGCCAGTCCGGGTCGACCGCGATGTTGGTGACGTGAGCCGACGACGACCCGTCACGGGCATCCTCTGCGAACATCATGCCGGCGTAGCCCACAACCCGATTACTGACCTTGGCCACGATGTAGCGGCGTTGCGCCTTGGGTGCGCCGATTTCGTTGGTGAACACGCTTGGCGACCACGGCTTCGGGTACACCTGCCTCTCGATCTTGAGTATCTGCCGCACATGCCGACGCTTCATCGGCATCATGATGACGATGACCTCGGCCGACACAATCGGGGGGGCACTCATGAGTGACGGCCTTGTCGGGTGACCCAGTTGATCTCTGCATCGGGCGCACGCAAGTACAGCGGTGCCAATTCCCACGGGTTCACGAATTGTTCCCGCAGAGCTTGGGCGTGCGCGAGTTGGACCAGAGGGGCGGCTGAGGGGTGGGCGAGCCAGGAATCTGCGAAGGCCGCCTTGGGTAGTTCCAGCGCGATCTGATCTCGATACCGCAACGCACCGTCACCGACCAACAAGATGTCGTCTCGCAGGCCGAGCGTTCCGAGCAGATCCTCTACCGATCCAACGGCGGGCTCGGTGATGCGCTGCAGACCGCCCGGGGCCTGCCGATACAGGGCGTGGTAGATCTCGCCCCGTCGGGCATCTATGACCGCCACGATCGTGCGGGGGGTGTGGCGAAGGGGAAACGCCAGCAGATCGAGGCTGCTGATACCGACCATGGGCACGCGAAGGGCATGGGCGATGGCCTTGGCGGTGGCTATACCGACCCGCATCCCCGTGAAGAGACCCGGCCCGATGTCGACGGCGATACAGCCAAGCTCGGAAAGGGCGACCCCGGCTTGGTGACACACAAATTCGATAGCCGGCGAGAGCGTCTCGGCGTGCTTTCGTCCGCCCGTTACCTCGTGCAGTGCCCGCACACCTTCGTGCCCGCCGATAGCGCAGCCCACCCGGTCGGTGGCGGATTCGATGGCAAGGATGAGCATCAGAGCCACTGCTGCCAGAGCGGAATCACGACAGCAAGTCGTGACGACCATGATGACCCGGCCCGCACAACCTCAATGGTGCGTTCGTCGGGCTCATCACCGTAGGCAAGCGACACCTCGAGGCGGTCCTTGGGGAGCGCGTCGAGCACCGCGTCCCCCCATTCGATGAGGGTCACGCTGCGGTCATCGATCAATTCGCCGATGGCCAGATCGGCGACTTCGTTCATCCGCTCCAGACGATACACATCGACGTGGTGCAGCACTCGGGGTCGATCCGGTCGGACGGGCAGGCTGTACGACCTCACCAGCGTGAACGTTGGGCTGGTCACGATTTCTGCGACACCGAGTTCGGCTGCGAACCCCTGAGCGAAAGCCGTCTTGCCGACGCCCATCTCACCGGCCAAAACGATGAGGTCGCCTGCTCGTGACACGCTGGCCAGTGATGCCGCCACGGATTTTGTGTCATGGACGGCGGTCGTGCGGAGGCGGTGCATCACGCGGCCTGTTGCCAGGTATCGAAGGCCAAGACGATGAGCACCGCAAGAATCTACCGCCTTCGGCCCGACTCACCGGAGCGA
>JAYTVF010000080.1:0-2289 GCA_043744155.1 Acidimicrobiia bacterium
GCCTCTCATCCACATGCCTGTCGCATCCCAGGTCATATCGAGTGACGTGACGATGCCACGTGATCTGGCCTCTTCGAGAAGCGACGCCATGGGGTCGCCGTCAAGTGATGGCAGCAACAGCGCGTACCCGAGGTGGACAAATTCGATGCCAGCTTCTGCAAGCAGGCGCAATGGCACGTGGTGCCGAGCAAATTCGGCATTGGCGCCCTTGGCATGGATGAACGATCGCTCCCCGTCTGGCAATACGAAAACAATCGTGGCTGAGGTAGGCGCGGTCGAAGACATCGTCACGTGGGCCGTATTGGCCCACTGGGCCAATTCGGCCGTGACCAGTTGGCCCAGTGCATCCTCACCCACCCGGCAGACAGCGAATGCTGGCTCACGGAGATGTCGCAGCACCCTTCCTACGTTGCCGATCATGCCTGCGCAGGCCAGTTCAATCACTTCGGTGTCGACCAGCTGCCCAGGCTTCGGAAAGACCCCCGCCGGGCGCACCCGCATATCGACGCAGACATGACCAACGACGGCCAATCGAGGTGACGGGTTCGGCTGGTCGCCAGGCATTACAGAAGCGCCCGGATCTGCTCGATCGCCGAGCCGACATCGCGACGCTGCCACACGTTTCGACCGACCACGACGCCGTTCGCACCGGCGGTAAGCCCGGCTCGGATTGCCGTAAAAAGGGCCGACGGATCGTCCTGCTTGGCGCCCCCGAGAAAGACGGTCGGCACACCCCAGGCCAGAATCGCGGCCAGCGCCTCGGCGCCGACCGCGGGAATCTTGAGGATGTCGGCCCCAAGTTCTAGTGCGATACGCGAGGCGTGCACGATGATGGCGTCGTGGTCGGATGGTGGCAAGGCGGAGCCGAACCACAATGGTTCGAGCATGAGCGGAACACCCAGGGCTTGGGCTTCCTTCGCGAGGGCAGCCGCCGTCAGGATACTGGCCCGCACGACGTCGTCATCGAGCCCCCACACAAACAGGGCTTTGACTGCGTCGGCGCCCACCGCAAGGGCCTGTTCGACGCCGACGATGGGAGCGATGCCCTGAATGCGATCCATCTTTCCGGGAACCGAGCCGAAATACTGATGATCAACCGGCACCGTTTTGGAGAGTGATGATCCCGACAGAAGTGTGCCCAACGCCCTGGCTAACCCAACCGAAACCAGCGTGCCGTCGACGCCCGATGAGATGAGCGTGGCCAGCAGCTCAGCAGGTCGTTCAAGACCGGCGATATTGCCGAAGACCAATCCGTGATCCATTGGAATGATCAGCACTTTTCGATCGGCGGGAATTACTCGCTGCAGGCGTTCAACATGGCTCGTCATAAACGCAACCGTAGATCGGCGTCAGTCGGACGGGCTCAGCTCACGCCCGCAATGGCTGCATGACTTGGTCGACGAAGCGCAGGATTGGCTCGGTTGATCGGGGATTGCCGAAATCCATCACGAAGTGCTGCACGCCGCGGTCGGCGTGTCGAACCAAGTCGGCCAGGAGCTTTTCGGAATCTTCGTCGCTCTCGGGCAGGGAACGTTCGAGTGTTGTCGATATTTCGATGTCGGCCATGGTTCGGCCGGCGCCGACTGCGGCTGCTCCGATGATGTCGAGTCGTCGTTGCCAGTCTTGGTCGCTGCCGCGTGACGAGCCGTTCCACATGTCGGCGAGTCGGCCGACCATCGGGAGACCGATCTGCTCACCTGAGGCGCCAATACAGATGCGAGGCGGCACATCGGGCAGCGGGGGAGCCGAGGCGCCATCGATGCGATAGTAGGCGCCTTCGAACGACGGCTCGGGCTCGGTCCACATCAGCCGACAAATGTGAATGACTTCTTCGAGTTGAGCGAACCGTACCGAAGGCTTCGGGAAGTCATAGCCATAGGCCGCGTATTCGCTTTCACGCCAGCCAGCGCCGATACCGAGGGTAAATCGGCCCCCCGACAACACTTGAAGCGTGGCCGCCATCTTGGCGGTGAGAGCGGGTGGCCGATACCCGTGCCCCAACACGTGGTGGCAGAGTTCGACATCGGGATGTCGGGCAGCCAACCAGGTGAGTGTGACCCACGCTTCGAGAAACGGGTCGGTTTTGGCGTCGAAACCGTAGAAATGATCGGCGATCCACAGTGAGTCGAACGACGCGAGCGCGGTCGGCAATATGTGTTGGTCCTGATACAGAGCGATTGGCTGATGGTCGCTCCAACGATTGCCGATAACGGGAGAAAGCCATCCAAATTTCAGGGTGCGGGACACTTCGCCATCCTGTCACGCGTCGACAGCCTAAGGCGTGAGAAG
>JAYTVF010000081.1:0-2288 GCA_043744155.1 Acidimicrobiia bacterium
GCGTATCTCGACGACGGCAAGGTTGAGCAGGTGACCTCCGGCCGAGATATCGGTGCTGGCATTCGTGTGGTGGCCGGCGATACCACGGGGTATGCCCACACGGCCGACCTGTCGGTGGCCGGCCTGGTCTCGGCCGCCGAAGCTGCTGCCGCTGCGGCCCGCAAGGGTGGCGGCGGGGCAAATGTCGTGGCGCTGACGCGTCGCGCCGTACGGCCGGTAAACACCATCTCGATGTACCCCGAGACGGTGGCCAAGGCGGCCAAGGTCGCCCTGTTGGTCCAAGCCGATGACGCCGCCCGCAGCGCCGGATCCTCCATCGTGCAGGTATCGGCCGGTTACGGCGATAGCCGCAAGCGCATTTTGGTGGCCAACAGCGACGGCCTTCTGGTTGAAGACGACCAGGTACGCACCATGTTCCGCATCAACGTCGTTGCCACCGGCGACACTGGCATGCAGACCGGCTACCGGTCGCTGGGGCACACCTACGGTTTTGAACTCTTTGACCGCTACGACGTACAAGACCTGGCCCGTGAGGCTGCGCACGTGGCCCTTACCAAACTGAAGGCGCGTCCGGCACCCTCAGGCAGCCTCCCGGTGGTCATCAAGGCCGGCAGCGGCGGCGTGCTCTTCCACGAAGCATGCGGCCATGGCCTCGAAGCCGATCTCGTTTCCAAGGGTGCCTCGGTGTATCGAAACCGGGTCGGCGAGCTGGTGGCATCACCGCTGGTGACCCTGGTTGACGACGGCACCATGACCGGCGAGTGGGGGGCCATCTCCATCGACGATGAGGGTCACGCCGCGCAACGCAACGTGTTGATCCAAGACGGCGTGCTCACCGACTACATGTGGGATTACCTGCGTGGTCGTAAGGAAGGCCACGCCCAGTCGGGCAACGGTCGACGTGAGAATTATCAGTGCCTTCCAATGGTGCGCATGACCAATACCTTCGTGCTGAACGGCACCGACGATCCGGCCGACATCATCCGCAACACCCCGAACGGTGTGTACGTGGCCCATCTCGGTGGCGGCTCGGTTGATACCGCCACGGGCGATTTCGTGTTCGGCATGACCGAGGCATACCTGATCGAGAACGGTGAAATCACCGAGCCCATCCGCGAAGGCAACCTCATCGGCAACGGCCCACAGGTGCTGTCCGACATCGACCTCATGGGGAACGATTTCGCTATGGGATCTCCTGGTACTTGCGGTAAAGACGGCCAGGGGGTGCCGGTCGGCGATGGTCAGCCGACCCTACGGGTCAAGTCGATGACAATCGGCGGAACGGCCGGCTGACGTGAGCAACGAACACGAACTTTTGCGGTTGGCCCGTCGAGTCGTCGAACAGGCCAAGCCCGGTGAGCAGATCGACGCGTACGTGTCGCGGTCTCGTGATACCGAAATTCGTATCTATGAGGGCGACATCGAACAACTGCAGTCGGCGCAGTCAGCTGGTGTCGGTATCCGGGTCATCAAAGATGGCCGCACCGGGTTTGCCTACGTCGGCAACCTCGACCACAAGAGTGTCGAAGAAACGCTGGCCGAGGCTCGCGATAACGTGCAGTTCGGTACCGCCGACGAGTGGGCCGGTGTCGCTACCCCCGACGGTGTGCCTGTCGTCAAGCAAGACCTGTGGAGCGAAGAACTCGAGGCGATGGCCACCGATGAAAAGGTCCGCCTTGCCTTCGAACTCGAAAAGCTGACGCTGGCGGGAGACCCCCGCATCCGCGTGGAAGCATCGGAGTATGCCGACTCGTTCTCCGAAGGAGCGGTGGCCACCAGCACCGGAATCGCGCTCTATGGTCGCGAAAGTGGCTGTTTCCTCAGCGTCGGTACGTTGGCCGACGACAACGGCGAAACCCAGACCGGCTACGGCTATTCAGTCGGTCGGAACCCGTCCGCCCTCGATCCGGCCAAGGCCGCCAAGGATGGCGTCGAACGGGCTACTCGCCTGCTGGGCGCCTCGAAGCCGGCCAGTCGCCGCACCACCGTCATCCTCGATCCGATGGTGACGGCAAGTTTTTTGTCGATCATCGGCTCGACCTTGAACGGCGAATCGGTGCTCAAGGGCCGCTCACTATTCGCGAGTCGCCTCGGCGAGGTTGTCGCCCCGTCGTTTTTCACCATGGTGGATGACCCCACCAACCCCCTGGCGTACACTGCCAGCGAAGTGGACGGCGAGGGTCTGGCCACGCGCCGGAACCTTTTGATCGACAACGGTCACTTACGCACCTTTGTGCAGTCGAGTTACAGCGGGCGCCGCAGCGGCTCGGCCTCCACCGGCAATGCCA